>JAHLFV010000245.1 GCA_018883625.1 Candidatus Treponema excrementipullorum | reverse complement strand
GCAATAAAAATATTTCTGTTACTGTTGAAGATCCCATTGAAAAGGGGATGGAAGAGGCATTGATACAAAAAGGCGTTTTTCCCCGGCAAATTCAGTCCGCTAAGGAAAACCGTCAGGAGCTTGTTACGGTATATTCTTCCATCGTTATGGAATATTTAAACCGTATGGCGGTAATACCTTTTATTGTTTCCGGGGAAACTTTAGAGTATGAATTGACAAGCAGATTGATGCAATTGACGGATAGTGCCCAAGACGGAACGGTTTTTGTAATGACGGGAAACGGATTATCTGTAGATACGGATTATTCTTATGTAAAGCCTTGGCTTTCTGCGGCAGGGTTTGTTCCCGTTTCTGTTACTCCTGAAGAATTTCTTGTGTCTCTTGAAGATTCTTTGGGGTCAGAAAAAAAGCCGCCAATTTTGTTGTTAGGTACAAGTGCCTTGGAAGAGGCGGCAGTTGAAGGACTAAAAACTTATGTAGAGTTTGGAGGCAGTATTTTTGTTACCACCTCCAGTAACAGTGCCGATGTGTACGGTACTTGGGATACCTATCCTGTGGAAGCCGGTGCAGATGTGTTTTTGCCTGTACTGGCGGACTGGGGAATAGAAGTTGGACCGGAATTGGTGTTTGATATATCCTGTTACCGGGTAACCCTTGTGAGCAACGATGAAAATCCCGTATATGAATATGTGAACTATCCTCTATGGATAAGCTCTTTGCCTCAGTATACCACCACTCATCAGATTTCCAAAAATGTCACAGACTTACAGTTTTTTTGGTCTTCTCCCTTGAATCTGACAAAATCTGGAGACCCTTTGGTGTATACAACTCCCAATAGCTGGTTAGAAGCTCCTGATTTTTCAAAAGAACAACCTTTTGTTGCCAATCCTTTTATGGTGGCTCAATCTGCCGCTCAAGCCGGTAAGGAAACCGGACAGTATCTTTTGTCTGCTTTGGTATCTGTAGATGGTGGCGGTAAAGTAATGGCGGTTTCCAGTCAATATTTTGTTTCGACTCTTATGCTAGATTATACCGGTGCTTATACGAATTTAGAGTATGTTGTAAAGGGGCTACTGTATCTTACAGGAGAAGAAGGGCTGTTGGAGTTGCGTAACAGAACAAATTCTTTGTCTCTTCACAAAGTATCTCAGGCAGAATTGGAAGCAGCTTTTCCAAAAGTTATGCTGTTTACCGCAGTAATTGTACCGTTGATTCCCCTGATAATCGGTGTGGGATTTTTCTTGTGGAGAAAATACAAAAAGGGTACGGACTTATGACAGAAAAAAAACAGATTGGTATTCTTGCTATACTTATTGTCTTTACCGGATTGCTCTGTGTTTTTTTTGGTATACGCTCAGGAAAATCGACACCGGAAAGAATGTCTTCGGCAATTTTGAATAACAAGTACAAAGATGCTGTGACAAAAGTAGAAGTCAGTCAACACGGTGAAGTATTGACTTTGTATAAAGATGTTTCACTACAGGGCAACTGGGTGGGATATTCTGATAGCGATCCTGAGCTGGTGTTTCCTGTGGATCCGGTCTCCATGGAAGAATTTTTACAAAATTCTACGGATATAAGGGATTTTGTACTGATATCAAAAAATCCTGATTCTCAAAAATTGGAAAGTTTTAATTTGCTCGACAGTTCAGAAATTACTGTTAACTATTATGCAGATGAAAGTTCTGTTTCATCGGTTACCTTTGGTAGCAATAATTATTCGGGACAAAAGATTTATGTTACCACTCCCGATTCTCCCATCTATGAAATTCATGATGATTTTTTCCCTTGGTTGACAACTGCCGGCAAGTCTTGGGCAAACATGAATTTTGTTCCTAAAAATATTATGGGTATTACCGATGCTTCAGATATTCAGCGGATTATTGTGTCTTCAAAAGCAACGGGAAAAGGAAAAAATCTTACAAACGCTACGGCAACTGCGGCAGCTACGGAAGGGGAGCTTTTCAAAGAAATTGCAGATAAGGTACTGTCTCTGAGGGGCGGTGCTTTAATCAATCCTACCGTGGCAGAAGGTGTGTCAGAAATTTTTGAGTTACGTCTGGAAACCGGAAACACCAACAGTGTTACATTAAAAGTGTATCCCTATAAGGACTCTTTTGTTGTGATTCCTACAGTGTTTTTAAACACTGTTGCTGAGGGGTACCGTTTGAATTATGGCTTTGAAATCAGTACTTGGACCTATAATACTATGGCTCAGTGGGTGGAGTAAAAAAAGTCGTTGCAGTGCCTACAGTAAAGCAAATTGGATAAGATTGTAGGCATAGTGAGCGATAAAGCCGGGGATAAAACTGGATGTTTTGTACACCGTGTATCTGAGAATAAGGGCACTTACAAAGGCATTAACTGTTCCCGGTATTCCTTCATGGAGGTGAGCTAAGGCAAATATAAGACAAAAGAAAATTTCTGTAAACAAAACTAAGACTTTTTGCCACGGCTTCTTATCTTTCGTATGTTTGTATAATGCATCGTATACATGATAAAAGACTAAAGGCCCGTACCATCGATACAGTACTTCTTCCCAGAGAGCGGCTATTGCAAGAGAAATAACTAGGGAAAGATTAAGGGGAGGTAAAATCACGTTTATGGCAGGATATCCCAGTTTTTTAGCTCCAAGGTTAAGACCATAGGATAATTGAAGCAATGCAATAAGAGCTAAAAAAGCCCATAAGCCTTTGTGAAAAAATCCTGAGTTAGTGGTATCTCCAAGAGTGGCTTTTTTGTTGTTTTCAGTACAGGAATTCTTGGAAAAAAAGGTGGTACGGAAAAGACTTTGTGCACGGTATATAAAAAAACAAGATAAAATTACCTGAAAGACAGTGAATTGCCAGTTTACGGAAAATGTATATACATCCTGAGAAAGACTTTGTTCAGGATATAAGAGGGAACCAAGAGGAAGCAATACAATAAAAATTATAATCAAAAGTTCTGTAAATTTATTCATGGGGTGTCGGGGTGCACATGCCATTGTGCAAAATTATCCCCTATATAATCCTAAAAATCCCACTTTTTGTAAAGTAAAACTTGAGTTGCTTACAGATAATATGATATTATGTCTTGTAGATTCGTCTATGTAACCGGGGGTGCTATGTTTAAAAACACAAAAAAAGTTATTGTGGCCGTGTGTGTATTTTTAACAGTTTCTGCAATTTCTTTTGCAGAAGAGCCTCCTGCAGAATATGTAGACTTTGTTATGGGGTCTGTACAGGATAAAACTATTATACTTCAGGATATTTCTGAAAAGTATTCTTTTGCAGATGAATCTAGTCCTGCTGTATTTAAAACCATGCCTTTGGAAGCTGTAACTTTTGTGGTAACTGCTGTTCAAAATGTGGGTGTACAGCAAAGTCTTATCGATTTGGCATTGGTAGCGGTTCCCTTGTATCCCGTGCAGAATCAAGGTGATATCGCCCTCTTGTGGAGTCTTTTTAAGCAAGTTCCCTCTAAGGAGT
>JAHLFV010000244.1 GCA_018883625.1 Candidatus Treponema excrementipullorum | reverse complement strand
CAATTTCAGGATAACCTTCCCGATCTGCCTGGCGGCTCATAGCAAGATACATACCTACTTCTGAACATTCGCCGTTAAAATTGTCGATAAGTCCCTGTACAACTTCAGGATCAAGACCTTTTGCGATTCCTACTTTGTGTTCATCTGCAAATCCCTTTCCTTTTTCTAAGGGCTTAAATTTATCTTTTGTAGCCTTACACTGAGGACAAACATCAGGAGCATTGTCTCCTGTTGCAATGTAACCACATACTGAACATACCCACTGTTTCATAATTAATCTCCTTATATTAGATTTAAATTTGTAATTGTTACAAATATAATAATCATTACAATGTAATTTGTCAAGCTTTTTTTATAAAAAAAGACATTATTTTGTTTAGGGGAAAGTAACAGCATAGTTTTAGTGTCTCTTATTGTATGAAATTGTAGTTTCTTACCATGAAACAAAGTGTTTCCCACTGTGAAACAAAAGTTTCCCACTTTGAAACTAAAGTTTCCTACTGGGAAACTACAATTTGCTTTTCTGTATTTTTATGTTTCTGGTGACCGGTAATATCTGTTAGCCTATCAACATGGCATCGCCATAGGAAAAAAAACGATATTCATGGTCAATGGCTGTTTTATAGGCATTGAGGATGTGCTCTTTTCCGGCGAAGGCGCTGACCAACATCAAAAGAGTAGATTCCGGTGTATGAAAATTGGTGAACATTTTATCCACTACCTGAAATTTATAGCCGGGATACATAAAGATGCTGGTAGAGTTACTGCCTGCCGGCATAAACCCTTCTTTATTCCAAGCCGATTCCAGAGTTCTGACAGAGGTGGTTCCCACGGCAAGAATGGGGCGTTTATCCTTTTTTGCCTGATTTATCATGTCGGCAGTTTCCTGACTGACGGTATACACTTCACTGTGCATAGTATGGTCTTCTATGTTTTTTGTTCTGACCGGTAAAAATGTGCCTAAACCTACATGCAAGGTTACCCACCCTCTTTGAATACCCTTGGCATCCAGTCGGGAAAGCATTTCTTCGGTAAAGTGGAGTCCTGCGGTTGGGCAGGCAGCTGACCCTGTATCCGTGGCATATACGTTTTGGTAGCGGCTACTGTCTTCTTCCGTGTCTTCTCGGCGAATATAGGGGGGTAAAGGAATATGTCCGTTGGCTTCAAACCAATCTTCTGTTATATGTTTGTCAAAGGCCAAAGTTCTGAATTCTGTTCCTGTATCCGAGGGATTTTGAACGATGATTGCCCGGGTACCGTCGCCAAAGGTATACCGATTTCCCGGTTTTTGTTTTTTGGCATTTTTTACCATGGTCTTCCACAAACACACTGTAGAAGAGTCTGCGGAAATATCCCGACTGAGGGGAAGGGGATTGATAAATAAAAACTCTGTTTCCCGACCTGTTGATTCTTTTATTCCATACAGTCTGGAACGGCGTACCCGGGAATTATTGAATATCATCAACACATTTTCCGGTATAATGTTGGGTAAATCATCCATCATGTAATGGTGTACTGCTCCGGTGTATCTGTCCAAAAACATCAGTTTATCCTGTCCCCGTATCCCTGAAGGATGCTGAGCAATAAGATGTTCCGGTAAATCAAAATAAAAGTCTTTCGTCTCCATGGTGTTTTTCCTGTAATCCCAAATGGGTATATGCTTTTTCCGTTACAATGCGCCCCCGAGGAGTTCTTTGTATCAGTCCGCACTGTATCAAATAGGGTTCATAGTAATCTTCCAACGTGTCTATAGATTCTCCGATGGATATTGCCAAAGTTTCCGCACCTACAGGGCCTCCGCCGAAATTCTGGATAATGGACAAAAGAATTTCTCTGTCGTACTTTTCCAGCCCCAGATTATCTATTTCAAGACGTTGGAGTCCTGTTTCTGCTATTTCTTTTGTAATCATATTATCGCCTGCTACTTGGGCAAAGTCACGTATCCTGCGTAGTACCCGATTTGCCACTCGGGGGGTTCCCCGGGAACAGGCTGCCATAAGCAATGCTGCATCTTCTTTGATTCCTACTTCCAATATCTTTGCAGAACGCTTGATAATAGAAGCTAATTCCTCAGGCTCATAAAAACTGAAACGCTGAATAATGCCAAAACGGCTGATAAGAGGACTGGATACCATTCCTGCCTTGGTGGTGGCTCCCACTAGGGTAAACTTGGGAATGGGAATACGAACGGTACGGGCAGCGGCTCCCTGACCGATAACCCAGTCCAGCTCGTAGTCTTCCATGGCGATATACAGCATTTCTTCTATAGCGGGTTTTAAGCGATGGATTTCATCTATAAAGAAAACGGTACCTTCCGTAATGGTGGAAAGTATTCCTGCCAAATCTTTGGGTTTATCCAAGGCAGGAGCACTGGTCACTTTGAACTCTGCCCCTAACTCGTGAGCTGTGATTTGTGCCAAGGTGGTTTTGCCCAGTCCCGGCGGTCCTATCAAAAATAAGTGGTCAAGACTTTCTCTTCTGTTTTTTGCCGCTTCTATACAGATTGCCAGGTTTTCTTTTACCGTCTTTTGTCCCAAAAAATCTTTTAAAAGGTGGGGACGCAGAGAATTGTTTTGACTGTCTTCTTCCATGGGAATGTCAGGACGTAAAATGTCATTCATCAGGCTAACTCCACAATGGCTCGGCTAAACATAAGTTCTTCCTGTTTTGCTCGGCTTTTTCCCTGGAATTCCTGGGATAAAATCTGCTCCAGTCGATGGACAACTTCTTCGCAGGAGCGTTTTTCATATCCCATATCCACCAATGCAGTGATAACATCCTGCCAAGGAGAAGCGTCTCTTACAGGAACAGCGGGTGCCGTACCGGAAGAAAAAGCCAGTTTGCCTTTTAGGGTAAGCATCATCTTTTGTGCCGTTTTCTTTCCTACACCGGGTAGTTTTTCCAATGTGCTTAAATCCTCGCTGTCTAAAGCCTCTGAAAGCTGTTGAGGAGAAATGTGTGACATTATTTTTAATGCACCCCGGCTGCCTACACCGTCTACTTTTAACAAGTCAAGAAACAAAGCTCTGTCTTGGGGAGTGGGAAATCCAAAAAGCTTCATAGTATCTTCCCGGTGCAAAAGCCATGTATACACTCGGGCTTCTGAGCCCACCGGCGGAAATACATCCAAAGCCGAATCGGGAACGGCAATATCCCATTCAATACCGGAGGTTTCCAAATACATACTTTGAGGCTGTTTTGACGTGATGGTGCCACAGAGACTGTTAAACATACCTGCATTATACAGAAAAAAAACGTATCCGCCAAGACGGGACTTTTTTACAAGAATTCCCCATAATAAATGTCTGTTTTTAAATCTTGGGAATAGTTGCTTTTAACAGTATTATTGTGTATTTTATACGGTATGAAATTGTATTCAAAATTCCAATTGATTATAACAGCTCTTATTGTAGCTGTAGTTGTAGGTACCGCCGCAACTTTTTTTACCATTACGCTAACTAAAAATCATGCTAAAACAGATACATTGCTGTCTTCCGAGGAAAGTAGCTCGAATCCCAAGGATACGGCCTCTGAGGTTTCAAACTCTGAAGAGGCGTCAGACATAGCTGAAGGGGAAGTTATTCTTTTGCAGGAACAGTCTGTTCCCGGTAATGCAGATTCTTTTGTGCTGCAAACAGCAGTCAAGTCTGAGCCGGTGTACAGTGCCGAAATGCAACAAATGTATACTCGGGATGAACTGCAAAATATCACTGTATATGAAAAATGCAATGAAGCCGTAGTAAACATTACTACCGAAGTTATGGCGTATAACTGGTTTTTGGAGCCTGTCCCGCAAAGCGGCGGTTCTGGTTCCGGTTCCATTATCGATAAACGAGGTTATGTGGTAACAAATGTCCATGTTATTTCTGACGCCTATAAAATATATATTTCTCTCTACGACGGTTCCCAGTATGAAGGTACTGTTGTGGGAGTGGACAAAGAAAGTGATATTGCCGTTTTGAAATTTGATCCTCCCAAAAATCGGGAATTACAGACAATTCCTTTTGGGGATTCGGACAGTTTAAAAGTGGGACAAAAACTGATAGCCATCGGT
>JAHLFV010000022.1 GCA_018883625.1 Candidatus Treponema excrementipullorum | reverse complement strand
GCCTTTTGGGTATGAAACAGAGGAAAAAACCTTCCGTCACGGTAAGATGCATTTGGCAACTACGGGGGATGAACTTGCCATCCAGGAAGCCGATGAAGTAGGTTTGAATACCAGGTACCGGGATATGCTGTTGTTAACACGGGTTATTGACGAGCTGGACGGGATTAAACCGGTAACCTTGGAGGTAATACGAAATTTGTACGAACCGGATTTTATTTATTTACAGCTATTATACCGGCAGTTAAATGGTGATAGCGGTACTGTAATAACAACACGATGTCCTGTCTGCGGTGCTACAGAACAAGTTAAACTTGCAGATTTATACACAGATATGAGCATTTATAAGAAGTAAAACAGATGTTTTTTGCAGGTTTGTCGAATACAGAAATAGTATATGAGTCTCTGAATAAAAACCTACAGGAAGGACAGGTCACCGGCTGTGTGTTGGACGGATTGATTTTTGAAAATAAGATATGGAAGGAATCTTCCTTTAATAATACAAATGCAAATAATGTTGCTTTTATTGATTTTATCTTTGATGCAGTTACCTTTTACCGGTCAAGCCTTATGAAATCCTGTTTTAATTCATGCAAAATAATGAATACAGGTTTTTCCTTTGATACACTGATAAGTACTAAATGGAATAATTGTAATATGTATGCAACCCATATCAGTCAATCAACAATGCAAAATGTTAAAATGGAAAAATGCCGGTTTGATGGGTGTGGTTTTAAAGATTTTGAAGCTATTGAAAGTTCAGTCAAAAACTGTATTTTCAATAATTGCAGTTTTGAAATAACCGGAGAATTAGGCATGAACGGATTTTCGGGGGCACGTATAGAAAACACTATATTTGTTAATTGCAAATTTACCGGGAATCCCCTGCGGGGAACACACACCATATCCTGTGTATTTGCAAACTGCTTTGGGGAAATAACAGATGACGCAGAGTGCAAAGATACATATGGATTGGGAAGATTCAGCGGAATGCTTACCGAAACAAAACTGATATGCCGTGAAAAAGCACACCAGTTTATAAGAGGATGGGTATAAAATGTCAAAAGAAGAACAAATCAGAACAGCTATAGACAACCTTGATGAACAAACAGCAAAAGATGCTTTGGCTTTGCTTTTGGCAGGAAATACAGCCGGATTAAAGAGGCCGGAGTTTACTTCTTCTACAGAAACAGACAGCATTTCCGGTAGTATGAAATTTGCTAATTTTTCCCAGGCAATTTTGTGGCTTAAATCAAAATACAAATTTCAGGAATTAGACGCATTTTCAACAGAGGCCGATTTAGTATATGTAAATACCGGGGACAGAAAAATTTTACTTACAGATACAAGTGTAAAGGCAAAACAGGTTTCCGGTGAGGGACGCTCTTTGCACCTGGACGATTTTGAAAATGCATGGGAAAATATTGTATCAAACAAAAAAAATCTGGAAAATGTAGGACAGATTGCTGAATATCATAACCGGGAATCTGATAACAAAACTGAACAAAACAATCCGGAAGAATTTGATCAGGCTTTTGAACCTCTGCCCAAAAACAGCCGGTTTTCAAATTTGGAATTGTGATTTTAATAAGAGGAGGAAAATAACTGTGGCAAAGTTACGGACAGAATACAGATTTACTCTTCCCAGAGGTACCGGGATAAAGGTGGAAGCAGGGCGCAAAGTAAGCGGTACTATGAGGCTCATCAAAGTAAAAGATTTAGTTGATATTGAACGGGATAGTCAGGTACAACGGGGTACGGGAGCATATTACGTGGTATTGTTAAGCCGTTGTATTACAGAACTCGGGTTAAGTACATCAATCAACCGCTCTGTAATAGAAAAATTGGATCCGATTGATTTTGCTTTTTTGGTAGACTTTATGAACGAAATAAATCATCAGGTTATTAAGCGGTTGCCGTTACAGTGTAGTGAATGCGGCCATGAATATGAAGGAATTATTTCACAACTGGGGGAAGCATAAGCCGCCCCCGGAAAGGCATATTACGGGAGGCGGCGGATATAGCATATTATTTTAAATGGCCAAGACATGAAATTCTGGAGATGACGAATAAAGAACGGGTAGAATGGTTGCTACAGATAAACCGGATTCACGAAGCCGAGCGGAGACAACGTTTTGCAGATTCTCAAGAAGAGTTGGAAAGAATGTTGCAAATGAGAATAGATATGGAAGAATAAAAGGCGGGTAAGATGTTAAAAGAGCTGTCATGGTACATAGAAAATGACCGGTTTACCGGAATAGTGGAAGAAATAGAAGCAAAAGCACAACAATACAGTCAAGCCCTGCTGACCGGAACGGCGATAGAAGACGCAAGAGAAGAATTCCGTCGTATATGTCAGTGGCATGTAGAAAAATCAGGCTACAAAACCTCCAAAGACAGCTTTATAAATCCCGATTTAGAGTTTTTTGATGGTGCTAATATCAACCGTGAAGCCTTAAATACTTTTGAAAAAGAAATTATTAAGGCTCATATGTATCAAAAACATCTGTGGGAATTTATGGGAACCACAGGATGTATGACAATAATATCACAATCTGCAATGAAAGAGGACGGTTTTGTTTACGAACAGTACCTGCCATTGTCTTATAGCAAAAATCGCAAAGAAAAAAGCCCCATTGAAAACATATTAAAAGAAAATCCGGGAACAGTGCCTGTATATATATATCCAGACGGAAGTGTTAGCAATGAATATTACAGGGATAAAGCCAAAATCCGGTTTGATATATTAAAAGATAAAAGCGGATTTGACTGGAGCCGTAAGGGATGGGATCCCAATTATGAAGTAGAAAAAACGGATTGGCATGGGGAATATGATGAAAATAATTCCTGGGTGATGGTTAAAGAAAAAAACGAATCAGAAAAACAGACTTCTTTGCCAGGTGCAAAACTTGAAAGAATTCCGGTAATAGAAATCATAAAAGATGAAAACGAAACAATATTGTATGATCCCGGATATTCTTTGATATCTGTATTTGAAAAAATATATTTATTGGCAGACGGTGAAATATACGGTGCAGAGCAAACGGACATAGATGAAACCGTAAAAATAATCAAAACTGCAATGGCAGAAATAGGTGCAAAAAAAATTGATATTATTGCAGGTAGAAAAGAAATAATACGGAGAACCGGTAAAAATTCCCGGAAAGAAAATAGAGATGGAAAAACAATAGGCTTATATAAAAAACTTTTTGGAGAGTACCTTTCTGAAGGAGTAAAAATAAAAACCGCCAAGGAAATTCAGGAAATAAAAAAGAAAATAATCAACAAAACCCACAAAGACCAGATTAAAGACAAGGGACAATACTTGTTGCAAAAAATACAGGTTGCATATGAATCAGGCCTGAAAGGAGAACAGCTATTAAAGACATTAAGAACAAATACAATGCAAGTACCTTTGTCGATATACAACAAAGTGGATTGCATAAATGCAGGACTTAGTGAAGAAAATTACCGTGTATTGCAAAATTATTATGTACCAGAAAATAAACAGCAATTATTCAGCAATGTAATTTTAAACTTATTATTAGAAGAAAAAATGCTTATGACCAGTGGAAAAACACTTGAAGAATTATTTGATACAGTGTACAGAAATATCGTTCAAGAAAAAGAAATAGACGAAGTAATAAGCATAGAAACTACATTTGAAGAATTGTGTAAAAATCCAAATAAAGTACTAACAACAGAACAAGTAGAAGAAGTAACTATAGAAGCACTAAGAAAAGCAAAAACAGAACTACCAGAACAAACCACAATAGAAAAACAAAAAGAAGTGGAAGCAGCAGTAGAAAATATTATAAGAAACTTTAGTGCAATTAGAATGAGTACAGGAATGACACCAGCCGAAGCTGTAAAATTAGCAGCAAAAACAGTTGGAGGAAAAAACGGAGAAGCCTTTGTACCACCAGTAAGTGGAATAGTGTATTCAACGCCAGGAATGAATAGTTCTCAAGGAAGTGCAAAAGAAAAACGAATTTTTGCAGATATTTCATTAAAAGAAGTAATAGAAAAAGCAAAAAATACTAAACCTCAAACAAAAGAGGTAGAGTTTAAATTTGATGAATTAAAGGCTGTAAGTGATAAAGAAATAAAAACAGTAAAATTAGATTTATTAAATAAAAAAGACTTAAATAAGTTCTTAAAAAGTAAAGAGTTTACAGAAAGCAAAATAGCAGAAGAATTAATAATAGATTATATATCCTCTGTAAAACAAAATTCTCCTGCAAAAAAGATGTTATTAATTAATAAAGAAATCTTTAATAAAT
The DNA here is from genome assembly GCA_018883625.1 of Candidatus Treponema excrementipullorum. Taxonomy (GTDB): domain Bacteria; phylum Spirochaetota; class Spirochaetia; order Treponematales; family Treponemataceae; genus Treponema_F; species Treponema_F excrementipullorum. Next base: position 43 of record JAHLFV010000022.1, on the reverse strand, counting down.
ATATAAAGAATAATTCAATCAATACAAAAGCAGATGTAGAAGC
>JAHLFV010000243.1 GCA_018883625.1 Candidatus Treponema excrementipullorum | reverse complement strand
GCTATAGGCCCGATTTGCTTACTATATCATATTTCTACTTTTATATCAAGATGTATAAATTCGATTTGTTGTATCTTTAGTTTGCAAAATTCCCGGGTATCATGTATAGTTAATGTATGACCCCTTCAATGTTGCCTTTTCACAGTGTTTTGAGCGTAGGTTCCGTATCTGTAGATATAAAAGCCTTCAGTACGGAAACAGATGAAAACGAAGCCTATCGGGACGGTTCCATAGATTTGGTTCCCGGCGGAGTTGCCCGAGGAATGGCCATAAACCTGCATCGGTTGGGCTTAAAAACAGCAATCCAATCTGTTGTGGGAAACGATATTTTCGGTGATTTTCTCCGTCGAGGATTGGAACAGGAAGGTGTCAATACTCAACTGTTGAAAAACAGCAGTCGGTATAAAACGTCCCTTTTTTCTGTTATGGTAACTCCCAACACCCATCCCTCCTGCATTTACTGTAATGATGCCCTTAAAGAAATTACCTTGGATGAAAGTGTTTTGGATTTTATCCGACAGGAAGAAATCACTACGATTTGTCTTGATTCCAATATTCCTGAAAAAACGTTAGAAGCCTTTTACCGGCTGAAAGAAACCATGAACAGCCGGAACAAGCCCCTGTTTATTTTTCAAAACGCCACCGCTCCCGATATTGCAACAAAAAGTATGCCTTATATTCAACACATTGATTTGTTCGGTTGCAATGAATTTGAGGCAGCAGCTATTCTCCGCCACGCAGGAATTGAGCCGGAAAAACTGATTCCCTCATCGGGACAAGAGCTTATTCCCAGTATTGAAATAGCAGAGGCATTTTCTTCTTTGGGGTACAAACATTTTATCATCACTTTTGGAAACCGAGGAGTATTGGTTTTTCATCAGGGTAACACCTATATAGAAAAGCCTTACGTACCGGACTCCATAGTGGACACTATCGGCGCCGGGGATGCTTATGCCTCCGGTTACCTTTTAGGCTGGTTGACGGGCAAGCCTATCAAAGTGTGTATTCACTATGGTTTGGCTTGTGCAAAAGAAACCCTTATGACCCGCCAAACCGTCAGCGACTTGCTGAACCCTCAATTATTGGAAAAAGTACAGACATCGCTTTCACTCCAAGTAGATGGAAGAAAAAATTAAAAATCATACAAACAGTATGTATCCCTAAGGGTAATGACTGAAAACCCTAAGGGAAATATTCATTGTGAATCTTTCTTTTTTTTGTTATAATATCCTGTTATGCAGATTGATAATCCTCTTATTATACAAAGTGACAGAACCTTGTTGTTGGATGTTCACGCCCCAAAAGCCCCGGAATGTCGGGCTGCACTCATACCTTTTGCAGAGTTGGAGCGTTCACCGGAACATCTCCATACATATCGGCTTACTCCCCTTTCACTGTGGAATGCAACCAGTGCCGGTTTTACTGCCGAGCAGGCTATTGCCGTTTTGGAAACCTATGCCCGCTACGACGTGCCTCAATCTGTTACTGTATGGATTAAAGAAACTGCCCAACGCTTTGGAAAATTGCGTTTAGTGCCGGCACCTCCCGATGATGCAGGACAGGAACAATTATATCTTATAACGTCTTATGTCAACGTTTACCGGGAACTTTTGGCAACGCCGTCCCTAAAAAAGATTCTTACCGAAACCCATTATATTCCTACAGAAGATACTCTCAAGGATAGTTCTTCCAGGAAATGTTCCTCTGATCAGAAGTCGTCTGCTGTTTCCCAAGAAAATATTCAAGAAAAAACAGTCTATTGTTTTCTTTTACCCTTAACCCTACGGGGAACCGTAAAGCAAAACCTGTTGCAACTGGGCTGGCCTGTTAAGGACGAAGTACCTTTGCGGGAAGGAGAACCCTTGGAAATAAAACTGCGTTCTCTTACAAAATCCGGTATCCCCTTTACACAACGAACCTATCAGGAAGAAGCTGCTCAAGCTTTGGTAGGAGACAAGGGACCGGGTACCGGCTTTGGAACAATTGTGCTTCCCTGCGGTGCCGGCAAAACTATAGTGGGTATGAACATTATGGAAAAACTCCAAACCAGTACCCTTATTATAACCACCAATATTTCCGCCGTACATCAGTGGATACAGGAATTGTTGGATAAAACATATCTTACGGAAGACCAAATTGCAGAGTACTCAGGAGAATCAAAACAAATAAAACCGGTAACAGTAGCCACCTATCAGGTGTTGACCTGGCGTCCCGACAAAGAGTCGGCGTATCCTCACTTTCAAATATTCCGGGAACGACCCTGGGGACTGATTATTTACGATGAAGTACACATGTTGCCGGCACCGGTTTTCCGGGTAGTGGCAGAACTGCAAGCAATCCGACGGGTAGGATTAACGGCAACTTTAGTGCGGGAAGACGGATGTCAAGGTCACGTTTTCAGTTTGGTGGGTCCCAAGCGTTACGATGTGCCATGGAAAGAACTGGAGCAGTCCGGGTGGATTGCCTCTGCCGAATGTATAGAAATCCGACTGGATTTATCTACAGAAAAAGAATTGGAATACGCAACGGCTTCTCCCCGACAAAAACACAGAATTGCCAGCGAAAATCCCTTAAAAGCAGAAGTTGTCCGGGAATTGGTTCACCTTTTTCCTCAAGATAAAATATTGATTATCGGACAGTATCTGGATCAATTAAAAGAGGTAGCAAACATGCTGCATGTTCCCATCATAACAGGTTCAACCCCCACCGCTCAAAGGGACATGCTCTACGACGACTTCCGCAAAGGGAAATCCCCTATTTTGGCGGTGTCAAAAGTGGCAAATTTTGCCATCGACTTGCCGGACGCTTCCATGGCAATACAAATTTCAGGAACTTTTGGAAGCCGACAGGAAGAAGCTCAACGGTTGGGACGGATTCTCAGACCCAAAGACAGAACTGCCCGTTTTTTTACCCTAATCACCCGAAACACCGCAGAAGAAGATTTTGGTGCCAACAGACAAAAATTTTTGGCAGAGCAAGGATACTCTTATAAACTTATCAGATACACCGCACCGGAGGACTTAGGACAAATTATGCAGGAACTTCCCCCTCCTTGCAGTGTATTTTAAGAGAAGTTTTTTGTCGAAAAATAACAGAGGGTATTATATATGAGTTCTTCAAGGGACGAAAAAAAAACAATGCTTTCTTCTCATGCTCAAAATGTATTGTTGTGGCGTAATGCTTTAACAAAGTTACCTGACAATCATTTTTTTGAGTTGATGCGTATATACTTAGGCGAGATAAAAACACCCTATAACAAACAGAATTTAATAGAAAACTTAGGGGCTTTTTTACACAAACCGGAAATTCAACAGAGAATTGTATCCTTGCTTTCCGTTGAGGATATCCAAATTATCAATGCCATTCATTACCTTACAGCCCCCTCTCAAAATGTACTTTCCCGTTTTTTTGCCAAGACATTGTCCTTTGCAGAACTGTACGAAGCGTTGATGAATTTGGAAGAACGACTTATTATCTTCAGATATACCCATGATGACGGCAGTGTATTATTTAAGATAAATCCCATTCTGGAACAAGTCTTAACACAATTTTTCTCTCTCCGTACTCTTATTCCTCAACCTCAGGATAGTACACTGACTCAACGTAACACTGTAATGCCCCACCGCCCACTACCGGCTATAAGCCCTCAGTTTTTGGCCACAATTTTTGCATTTGTCCAACAATATCCCAATATATTCCGCCAGGACGGTTCCTTAAAGAAACGAAGTATACAAGGTCTTTTTCAACTTTTTTCCGTACCGGAAGAAACTGATTCAGCCCCCCTTAAAACGGAAGATTCTGCGTATAATAATTCCGAAACAGGAAACCCTGTCTCAAAAGCATCTACTTCCGAGAGAGAAAAAGCAGAAAAGTTTTTTCACAACGTGCTGACAGCCCTCAAAAATCTTTCATTGCTTAAAACAACAAAAAAAGGGTTGGTTCCGGATTATGATTTGTGGATGGAATTTGCAAAACTTTCAGAAGAAAATCAGCAACTATATCTGGCAGCAGCAGCCTGTGGATGGGAAACAAAAAATCAACTGAAAAAAAGAGCGTTTCAGGCAAGTCAGTTGTTATCTCTATGTCCCTCATCAGGGCTTACAGAAGACGCTTTTTACCGCCTGGAGTTTTTAATTAAAAACTCTGACGCCTTTGAGACGCTAGGTCTTGCTACCACAGCACGGTCACCTCTGCAAAGAGCACCCGGAATCCCCGGCGGTGCACCAGCAAGACAAAGCCGTCTGTCCCAATTGATAAACCAAGCCCAAAAACGGGAAAACACACCTGAAACAGAACCATCCAAAACAGAGAAAGAAACATCTATTACTTCTGAGGCTCAAGCAATCTCCTTAGTGGAAAGTCTTATAGATTTAGGTCTCTTGTGTGCCATTGGTACTGCAAAAGGACTGTCCCATACTCAGGAATTGTTGTACACACCGACCCTCACTCTCAGTGATTTTCACCATCAATCGGCAGGACATATTACTTTAGATACGGCTTTTAGAGTTACTATATTACCGGGATTGACACTAAAACAGCTTTTGCCTTTAGTCCGCTTTATGGCTCCGATACAGTTTGATACAGCCAGCACCTTTGAAATCACAAAAAACTCCTGTATATGGGCTTTTGAAGCAGGATTGGAACCCCATAGTCTTATTTCTCTGTTGGAATCCTACCTGTCTTATCCTCTACCGCAAAATCTCCTTGTTTCCCTTGAAGATTGGTTCCAAACCTATAGTGCCGTCACCTTATATCGAGGCTATGTACTTCATGTAAAAAACAACAGGAGAATGGAAGAAAATCCTCTTTTATCGCCGTATATTTTCAAAAAACTGGCAGACACTATTTACCTTATGAACTTTGAGGATGATAACCAAGCAGAAGAAATCATTGCACAAAGCGGCTATGAAAATTCGGGAACAGTAAAAAGACCCTCTGAAGCCTTTTCACCCGGCAGTTTTTACGATATTCCCCGCATACGGACACAAGATTTGTTGTCCGAAGCTATACCATCAACTGCCCCGGCAGACGAACAAAAGATTTTCTTCCATATTATGGAAGAAAAACTGTACGCCATGCATGTACCTAAACAACAGGAAGAGGTGTTGCTGTCTCGAATCCACAGAAAAATTCTGCTGACAGAAAAACAATTACAACCAAACTCCGTAAAACCGGAAGTCTTGGAAGCTTTTGGCATGGATTTTTTAGGTAAAGTTCACGTAACAGAAACAGCCATTGCAACAGAAACCATGTTAGAGTTAAAATACAGTGCTCCCCGGGACGGGAAAGAGGTTTTTCTTGGTCTTCCCCTGGCAATGGAAAAATATCAAGGAGATACTTTTGTTGTACTACTCTCTGAACCGGACAAACAAAGAATTACCTGTTCTTTAAACCAGGCAACCTCTGTCCGTAGACTGAGAGGGGCAATTTTTAAGGAGTAGTTATGAATTTAAAAACAGTCAAGGCAATTATTTTTGATTTTGACGGCGTTATTGCCGATACAGTGGTAGACATTGCCGATGCGGTAAATAAAACTTTGGAAAATTTCGGGTTCACAACACTGCCCGTAGCAACAGTTCTATCCTTTACCGGAGACGGTGCCGTTAAACTACTGCAAAGAGCTCTTGAAGCCGCGGACAAAATCGAACAAACATCTGCAACTTTTCGGGACATATACCAATGGTACGTGCAATACTATGAAAGTCACTGTGTTGCCAAAACAGTTTTATATCCCGGAATGGAAAATTTGCTGGAATTACTTAACATAAAAAATATTCCTGTAGCAATAGTTTCCAATAAACCCTGGGCAGTAACAGATGCTATTGTAAAAAAGCTGAATATTGCCCACCTTTTTGCTACCGTTATCGGTCCGGAACAAACGGCTCATGTCAAACCAAACCCGGAAGGAATTCTTTTAGCCATTAAAACCATCAATGAAAAGTTGGCAGAACACCACAAAGCTCCCCTCCGTCTGGAAGAAGTACTCATGGTGGGAGACTCCGCTACAGATATTCAGGCAGGGAAAAATGCCGGGATAAAAACCTGTGCAGTTACCGGAGGCTATGGCAATAAAGAAAAACTCAGGCAAGCCACCCCCGATATGGAGCTGGTTCTAGCTTCCGAACTTATGGTACCTTTGGGAGAACCGGACAATCATGAGTAAGCAGTCTGCATACTGCTAGACATAGTTATCCGATATCCCCAAGCACTGTTTTTTATCGGGATTTTCTCTTGTATATGATAGGTTGGTCAAAACCGAAAGTTTTCTTTCCATTCATTTCCATACTTTCGCTGACTTCCAGTTGTTCAGGGGAAAATCGTTCAAAGAGGGAAAATTTTAAAACAGGAGAAAACATACTTACGCTACCCCCTTCCCAGACACCGTCTTGTAATCGATATTCTGCAGGGGTAAATTTCTGAGACTTTTGCAAATCATTAAAAGAGACGGATTCCATGGTCTTCCAAGAAAAATCTTTGGTTTTTCCGGGAATATCATAAGATGATAAGGTAACTACTCCGTCATGCTCAGTAAAACAGAACAAATGGGGAGAACTGTGAGTACGACCGTTGGAAGTATAGTAACTCTCTTCCACCATAAAAATTCCTCCGAAATCCGGCGGAATATCGGTAATTTTTTCGTTACAAACAGTATTTACATGCTCTGCAAAGGGAAAGTCTGTTCTTCCCAAGGCTTTTAGTTCCTCAATTTGCTGACTGTTATCGAATTCTCCTTCAATAAGAGAAACAAACTCATGCAATATGCTCATAAGTACCTCCGAAAACTTTTTGATTGATAATACCTAATAAAATGTAAACATGTCTTTTTCAAAGAACAAGTAAATTTATTATGATTTATTTAAAATACTATTTCAGATAAATTATCCGATATAAAATATCTAAAATATTGAAAATCTTAAAAAAATATCTTGCCTTTTATTACAAAAAGACTATACTAGATGATATCATTAAAAGAAACTAACCTTAGGATTTTCCCATGGAACAGAAAAATAAACGAAAATATCTTTATATAAGACTCATTAAAAGAATAGCGCTGGTCTCTTTTACCGGAGCTGTATTTTTGACACTCAGTCTCTGGTGGTGGCCTAAATATGTTTTAATGGAGATAGAAAAGGAAACTCTGTCTAATAATTCACAACTTCTGACATCCATTTTAAACAAGCAAATTGAAGAAACCGGCGATACCCTTATTTTTATTCAGAGTATGGGAGATCGATTATCTTCTGTTCAGAACGACGGCAGTGCTCCTGAGTGGTTAGAGGAGATATGTACCGATTTGCAATTCGACAGTGCAGCGATTTTTTCTCCTCTCGGTGGTCTCGTTTATAAACAAGGGACATATCATTTTGCAGATACAGTTACCCAAAGTATGGTACTAAATGTTGATACAAAAGAACCACAGGTTAAGCCGGTACCCTCCGAAGACAGTATTCACCTGGTAGGTTCTATAGCAATCCTTAACGGAAATAATGTCGTAGGAACTATTGCCGTGGAAAAGGATATTTCCACTCCTCAGTTTTTGGAACAATACTCTGCCCTGATGCGCTGTGACATAAGTTTATTTGTCAACGATATACGTATTGGTACTACATTACAGGACAAAAACGGAGCTTACAGAATAGGAAGTACCCTTAATAATCCCAAGGTTATTAAGGCTGTTTATGAAAAAAAACAAGTACATACAGAAGTTCTTATACAAGACGGAACACGACAAATCACGGTGTACACACCTATAGAGATGGGTGTACCTGGATATACGGTGGTGCTAGCAGTACTGCAACCGGTTAGTACAATAAATCATATCAATGCCCAAATTTTCAGTTATATGTTACCGGCAATTTTGATTATATTTAATATCGTAACAATTCTCTGTACAAGTTTTGCAAAAAGATTGATGATAATCCCAATTAAACAAACTAATGCAGCTTTTGAAATGCTGAACGGTACTGATCAGGTAGCAGATTTAACATACAGAATCCCAGAAAGGCAAAAAAAAGATGAGATAGCTTCCATGATCTCTTCCGTCAATCAATTTATTGAAACATCACAACGGAATATGCGCCAGGTAAAAACAGTCTCTTTGGCATTGCAAAATGTTGGAGAAACTATGGCTACCAACTCAGAGGAAACAGCTTCCGCCGAAGAACAAATCCTTGCAAGTATAAACGGAATACATCATCAGGTTCTTGTACAAAATACAACTTTGGATAAGGTTCAACACACCATGAATGAAGGCTTGATTCATTTCCAGAACCTGAACCAGATGATAGAGGAGCAAACTCAAAGTATTATAGAGTCATCCGGTTCCATAGAATATGTTCTCAGTACTATAGACGTAGTTCATCAAACAGTAGAATCAATGGTTCACGAGTTTAGACTGCTTGCTCAAATTACTGCATCAGGAAAAGAAAGACAAGATCAGGTTGCAAAACAAATCATGGAAATGGCGGAACAGTCACAGCATTTGGCTGAAGCTAACAGTGTTATTTCCCAAATAGCTTCACAAACAAACCTTTTGGCTATGAACGCCGCCATCGAAGCAGCCCATGCGGGAGAAGCAGGAAAAGGTTTTTCTGTTGTTGCCGATGAAATCAGAAAATTGGCAGAAAATTCTGCAAAACAATCAAAAGCTATAAAAAATGAGTTGTCAAATATCTCATCTATAATTTCAGATGTTGTTAACACATCTGAAATTTCTGTTCATGAATTTTCTGAAATATCTAACAGAGTTTCCACAACAACATCCTTTGTGGATAAAATCGATAAGATTACAGGAGAACAGAAAAAATCTTCAAAACAAGTTATCGACAATATCCAAAACATAGCCCAAACAACATTGCAGATAGAAAGTTCGTCAAAAGAAGTTTCAAAAAATGTTTCCTTGGTACAGAAATCAACACAAGAGGTTACAGAAGCTTCTTTGGGAATTACCACCTCTGTTTCAGAAATACAAAGTGCCATTACCGAAATCAATGTAAGTACACAAAATATAACCCATATGGCATTAAAAACAAGGGACAATATCGAAGTTCTGGAAAGTATGTTGAATCGGTTTAAGATTAAGCAAGATGAAGAAGAGATTACTACCCCCCCCCCCTCCCCCTATAGCTGAAAGTGATTGGGAAGAGATTTCCTGATCGTATACCCTACAGCATTTTATAAAAGGGCTATCTCCCAAGGGATAGCTCTTTTTTTGTAAATACAATATCAAAATGTCTCAAAAGTATTGACAATTACATCTATTTTCACCATTCTCAAAGAACATAGACCTGTTACCAAGGAGACAAAAGAGTGAAAGGGTCCTCTGTTACTATTGATCATGTTGAAAAACATTTTGGCAGTTTCCATGCTTTAAGCGATGTAAACTTTACAATACATAAGGGGGAATTTTTTTCTCTTTTGGGGCCTTCAGGTTGCGGCAAAACAACCCTTTTAAGGATTATTGCAGGCTTTGAATTTCCGGACCAAGGGGCTGTTCTGTTTGACGACAAAAATGTAGTACCGTTACCGCCAAACAAGCGGGAATCCAATACCGTTTTTCAAAACTATGCATTGTTTCCTCATTTGTCGGTTTACGACAACATAGCCTTTCCCCTGAAATTACAAAAAAAGGATAAAACCTTCATAGATGATAAAGTCCGTGAGTACATTCACCTTGTGCAGTTGGATGCTCATATTTTTAAGAAACCCAACCAACTTTCCGGTGGACAACGACAGCGTGTCGCCATTGCCCGAGCCCTTATCAATGAACCCAGCGTATTACTGTTAGATGAACCTCTTTCTGCTTTAGATGCAAAGTTACGCTCCAATCTCTTGGTAGACTTGGACGCCTTGCATGATAAAATCGGTATTACGTTTATTTATGTTACCCACGACCAATCGGAAGCCCTTTCTGTTTCCGACAGAATCGCTGTTATGAATCAAGGAAAAGTATTGCAGGTAGGTAGCCCTTTTGAAATATATGAGAGCCCTACCACGGAATTTGTGGCTCAGTTTATCGGCGAAACAAATATTTTTCCGTCAAAAGTAACGGAATGTTCTCCCATGGCACAGGAAGAGGGAAAACCCCAAGAGTACATGGTTACACTGGAAACGCCTTTGCTCAACAACAGATATAATGCAGAACCGGGTACGGAAGATTTAGTTAAAGTAACGGATTTTGAAATTACAAAACCAGGACAAAAAATCTGTTACACAGTAAGACCGGAGAAAATCCGTATTACTTTAGAGCCACCGGTAACAAATAGACAGGATATCAATATTTTCACGGGAATTGTAGAAGAACCGATTTATTCCGGTTTTCAGTCAAAGTTTTACGTCCGCTTAGACAACGGTACTTTGGTAAAGGTATACAAACAACACAGCACATACTTGGATGACGGACCTGAAATCCAATGGAAAGACAGAGTTTTTGTTTCTTGGAGTGCCAATGACGGCTACATTGTAGAGGATATCGAAGCATGAAACAAAACAAATTAAAGAAAAATCCCGGCCCGGTCTATGCATGGCCTATGGGACTTTGGTTTACAGTTTTCTTTGTTGTTCCTCTGTTGATTATTTTGGTGTATAGCTTTTTGAAAAAAGCTCTCTACGGTGGCGTTGACTGGCAGTTTTCCTTGGAAGCATATCGGCAGATGTTTAATCCCAATTATGCCATCGTTCTTTTCCGTACTATAAAGCTGTCTTTGATATCAACTCTGATTACGATTCTGTTGGCTTTACCTTGCGGCTACGCAGTAGCCCGAAGCAGTAAACAAACTTTAATTCTTATTCTTATAATGATTCCCTTTTGGACAAATTCGCTTATAAGAATTTTTGCATGGATGTCTATTCTAAGTAGCGACGGCGTACTCAGCTCCCTGTTACGTCAATGGGGCATACTGAAGGAAACAACAACGCTACTTTACAACCAAGGGGCGGTGGTTCTAGTTTCCGTGTATATGTATCTTCCCTATGCGATATTGCCGATTTTTACCTCTATAGACCGATTTGATTTTTCCCTTTTGGAGGCAGCAAGAGATTTGGGAGCTACAAAAACAGAGTCCATGTTTAAGGTTTTGTTACCCAGTATTAAAACAGGTATCATCACCGCCATTATATTTACCTTTATTCCTATTTTCGGAGCCTATACTGTTCCTCTGTTGGTGGGAGGGAAAGACTCCTATATGATAGGAAACATTATCGTAGACCAAATTAACAAAACAAGAAACTGGCCCTTAGCAGCGGCTTTTTCTCTTGTAATAACAGTTCTGAGTATGTTGGGCGTTTTGTGGATGCTTCTTTCTAATAAGAAAGACGCAAACCTACGAATTGCAAAGGAGGGCAAAAAATAATGGCTTTAAATCCCTATCGTCAGTTGATTAATAAAGTCAACAAGAAAAAGCCGCTTTCAGAACCGGCTCGCCATGCCAGAAGAGCTTTCCGAAACAATAAAAAATTTTCCCTTTCCATTACGATTTTGGTTATTACTATAGTATTTCTGTTTTTACCATTATTTTTTATCGGATTGTATTCTTTTAACGGAAACAAAGGTACAGAATTTACCGATTTTTCCCTTGTATGGTACAAAGAACTGTTATGTAACTCGGAGGATTTGTGGGATGCCCTTTTGAACAGTCTTATAATTGCCTTTTCCTCCGCATTGGTATCTACAATTTTGGGAACTCTGGCAGCTGTGGGAATAAAATGGTATAAGTTTTTCGGAAAAAACTACATCCAGTCCATCAGTTTTTTGCCTATGGTAATTCCCGAAGTAATTATCGGTGTTTCTACCGTTATCTTTTTTGCAGGTATCGGTGTTCCTCTGGGGCTTTTTACGATTTTTGCAGCTCACACCACCTTTTGTCTGCCCTTTGTGTATCTTATGGTTACTGCCCGCATTGATGAGTTTGACTTTTCCATTATCGAAGCATCCCGGGATTTAGGTGCCACGGAGCGGCAAACCATGACAAAAGTTATTATCCCCAGCATTTTGCCGGGTATTCTTTCCGGTTTTATGATGGCAGTTACCATGTCTTTGGAAGATTTTGTTATTACCTTTTTTGTGTCCGGGCCGGGTTCAACCACATTGCCCCTGTATGTATACTCTATGATCCGGTTTGGCGTTTCTCCCGTTATAAACGCTTTGTCGGTCCTTTTGGTGTTGGTTACCCTGTTAATCGCCATCGGTTTGCGGCCTTTCTTAAAAACCATTGCCGCCGCCCAATAGTTTTTGTAAGGAACTCCTATGAAACGTATATCTATTTTTGCCCTGTTATGTTGTAGTATCACACTATTGTGTAGCTCCTGTATCCGTGATGACGGAAAAACTTTATACCTATTCAACTGGACTTACTATACCCCGGACAGCGTCATAGAAGCCTTTGAAAAAGAATTCGACGTTCGGGTAAAAGTAGATAATTTTGCCTCCAATGAAGAAATGTTTGCCAAAATGCTGGCCGGTGCTTCTTCCTATGACATAATCGTCCCTACTCAAGATTACGTTTCCATACTCATCAAATTAGACATGTTGCAACAAATCGATAAAACACGGATTCCGAATTTAAAATATATCAGTCCTGCTGTTGAACAAAAAGCTCACTATGATCCTAACTTTGACTACAGCGTACCCTACTTTATGGGAGCAGCGGGAGTTGTAGTAAATACAGAAAAAGTCCCGGAGTACGAAAAAAGTTGGAGCATTTTTGGCAGAAAAGACTTGGCGGGTCGTATGTCTATGATGGACGACATGCGGGAAGTTATGGGAGACGCCCTGGCATACACGGGAAAATCCGTCAACAGTTTAAATCTTCAAGATTTGGAAAAGGCAAAAGATATAATAATACAGGAATGGAAACCCAATCTGGTAAAATTTGATTCGGAAGGATTCGGAAAATCTTTTGCCGCCGGCGACTTTTGGGTCGTTCAAGGATTTCCTGAAGTCGTTTTTGGCGAAGTGCCACAATCAGAGTGGGATACCTTGGATTTCTTTATTCCCAAAGAGGGGGGACCTATGTACATTGATTCCATGTGCGTTCCCAAACAGGCAAAACACTATGATTTAGCCATGGAGTTTATCAATTTTATTCTCCGCCCTGATATTTATGCTATGTTTTTGGATACCTTTAATTTCCCTTCCACCATTCATACGGAAGCAGGAAAATATATGAAAGAAACGCCCATGTACACACCTGAAGAATTGGAACCTTGTGAAATTAAAGAAGACTTGGCAGAAGGTTTGATGGTCTACGATTCCTTGTGGCAAAAGATACGATTTACAAAATAGAAAGGATTGTACCAATACCAATATAATAACCTATTTCTAGATACAACAAATGGATAAAGTATATTATAGGACAGGAAGCTATGAAAGTTTTAATTCTCTCAATTACAACCGGACAGGGACATAACGCTACAGCAAAAGCTATAGGAGATTATTTGGAAACCCTTGGAATTGAGTCAAAGATAATGGATACCTACAGATATCTCAATCCCATTTTAGCTGAAACTGTAGACAAAGGATATCTTTTTACCTCTAGCGCAACAAAAACCGCTTATTCAAAACTCTATAGAATGATGGAAAAGCGTAAAAAAAGTAAACCTATCATGTCTTGGACAAGACTTTCTAATAAAATTATGGCTATTAAATTAAAGGGATTTATAAGACGTTACAATCCCGACGTAATTGTCTGTACGCATATTTTTGCCGGAATTTTAATAGACGTTCTTTTGGAACTAGATAAAATACACGCAAAAACACTCGGAATCGTTACAGATTTTACTTTTCATCCTTATTGGGAAGAAGCCCTTCATTTTGATTATATCATTACTCCCTCAGAGCTTATGGAAATTCAAGCAAAAAAAAAGGATTTCTCCCTAAACAGATTAAACCGTTAGGAATTCCCATAAATCCCAAATTTACTACTTCAATATCTAAAGAAGTAGCAAGAGAAACACTTGGGTTAAACCCAAACCTCAAAACCTTACTCATTATGGGTGGTAGCATGGGATATGGTAATCTTGCCGAGACTGTACAGGAACTAGACAAGATAGATGAAGACTTCCAAATGATTACCGTATGTGGTAAAAATCAGGAGGTAAAAGATAAAATTGATAATCTGGTAACTAAGAAAACAATTCTTAACTACGGTTACACAGATAACGTAGATTTACTTATGGATGCGGCAACATGTATAGTTACGAAACCAGGAGGTTTGACCAGTTCGGAAGCATTAGCTAAAAACCTGCCTATCATTATTGTTCATCCTATTCCTGGACAAGAATACAGAAATACTGATTTCTTGCTCAATTGCGGAGTTGCAGCAAAGGCATCTTCAACAACACCCCTTTGTGAAGTTATCTTTCAGCTTTTTAAAAATCCGAAACGGTTAGATTTGATGAGAGAATGTATCTCTTTGATTCGTAAGCCTAATTCAACAAAGGATATTTGTGAATTCATAAAACAAATCGGAAGTACACAGGACTGAAAACAGAGAGGCCCCTCAAGTTTTCAGTTATTAGATTTTATAACCCTTCTCCCAAAATAAAAACTTGCGTGTTCAAAATTCCGGTGGTATACTATACGGAGTCTCGCCACAGGAGGTTTGCACATGGCAAAATACATTATGGCATTGGATGCCGGAACAACTTCTAACCGATGTATTCTCTTTAACGCCCGGGGGGAAATGATTTCCGTAGCTCAAAAGGAGTTTACCCAATATTATCCTCAGGCCGGTTGGATAGAGCACGACGCACATGAAATCTGGTCTACTCTGTTGGAAGTAGCTCAAGAAGCCATGGAAAACATCAATGCAAAACCCTCTGACATAATGGCCATCGGTATTACCAATCAACGAGAAACTACCATTGTGTGGGACAGATACACAGGACAACCTATTTACCACGCTATCGTATGGCAATGCCGCAGAACAAGTGCTTATTGCGATACACTTAAAGATAAGGGATTAACGGACACTATTCGGACAAAAACAGGACTTGTTATCGACGCTTATTTTTCAGGAACAAAACTACGGTGGATTTTGGAAAATGTTCCTGATGCCAGAAAAAAAGCAGAATCAGGAGATTTGCTTTTCGGAACTGTAGAAACTTGGATTATTTGGAAACTTACTGGGGGTAAAGCCCACGTTACCGATTATTCCAATGCATCCAGAACAATGCTTTTTAACATCAACACATTGCAATGGGATGATGAAATTCTCAAAGAACTGAATATTCCAAAACACATGTTACCGGAAGTAAAACCCAGCAGTTGTGTATACGGGGAAACCCAAGCTCAGTTTTTCGGAGCTCAAATTCCCATTGCAGGAGCAGCCGGAGATCAACAAGCAGCCCTCTTTGGACAAACATGTTTTACTCCCGGTGAAGCAAAAAATACCTACGGTACCGGATGTTTTATGCTGATGAATACAGGGGATAAACCTGTTTTCAGTCAAAACGGTCTTGTAACCACCATTGCATGGGGCTTGGACGGAAAAGTCCAGTACGCTTTGGAAGGTTCGATTTTTGTGGCAGGAGCTGCAATTCAATGGCTTCGGGACGAAATGCGCCTTATCGACTCCTCTCCCGATTCAGAATACATGGCTATGAAAGTTAAAAACACCAACGGCTGTTATGTTGTTCCTGCTTTTACCGGTTTGGGCGCTCCTTACTGGGATCAATATGCCCGAGGAGCCATCGTAGGACTGACCCGAGGAGTCAACAAGTACCACATTATTCGAGCGACCTTGGATAGTCTCTGTTATCAAACAAATGATGTTCTTCAGGCCATGAAAGCCGATTCCGGCATAGAACTGATGACACTAAAGGTAGATGGCGGTGCTTCAGCCAATAATTATCTTATGCAAACACAAGCTGACATAATAAACGCTCCCGTTCACAGACCAAAATGTGTAGAAACAACAGCCATGGGCGCTGCATACCTTGCAGGACTTGCGGTGGGATACTGGAAAAATAAAGACGAAGTATTGGAAAATTGGGATGTAGACAGAACCTTTTATCCAACTATTACTCCAGAAGAAAGGAACTCCCGCCTGAAAGGTTGGGCAAAAGCTGTAAAATATGCCCATGACTGGGCAAAGGAAGAGTGACACACTACGCAGAATGGGAGCATAAAAATGTATGATATAGTAATTGTAGGAGCCGGTGTATGCGGATGTTCTATTGCCCGTGAGCTATCTAAAAAGCAAGCTAATATCCTTGTTGTAGAAAAAGAAGAAGATGTGTGTTGCGGTACGAGTAAGGCAAATTCAGCTCTTATCCATGCCGGTTACGATGCAAAACACGGAACCCTTATGGCAAAGCTCAATGTAGAAGGAAGCCGACTCATGCCACAGTTGGCAAAAGATTTGGATATACCCTACAAAGCTAACGGAGCTTTGGTAGTTATGGTAAACGAAGAAGACCGACCTGCCTTGGAAGCCCTTTATCAAAACGGATTAGCCAATGGAGTGGAAAATCTCCGAATTATCGAAAGAGAGGAATTAGTTGCTTTAGAGCCAAATATTTCTCCTCAGGCGGTGGCTGCCCTGTATGCCCCTACCAGTGCCATAATCTGTCCCTTTACCCTCACCTATGCTTTGGCAGAAAATGCAGCAAAAAACGGTGTTACATTTCAGTTTGATACTTTGGTCAAAGATATAAAACCTTCCTCCCATGGATGGAAACTAGAAACCAATAGGGGAAGCATTGAAACAAAGGTGGTAGTCAATGCTGCCGGAGTTCATGCAGATGAGCTTCATAATATGGTTTCCCAAGATACAATGACTATAATTCCTCGCAGAGGAGATTATTTTTTACTTGACCGCAGTTGTCAGGGCTTTGTAACAAGGACGGTTTTTCAGTTACCGGGAAAACTGGGAAAAGGCGTTTTGGTAGCCCCTACAATTCATGGAAATACTTTGGTAGGCCCTACCGCCATAGATACAGAAGATAAGGATTCCGTCGCAACCACCGCCGAAGGTTTAGACCTTGTCCGCCAACGTTCGGGAGTAGCCCTCAACAATATACCTCTTAACCAGACAATCACCACTTTTGCCGGTTTACGGGCCCATGAAAAACGTCATCAATTTTTTATTGAAGAAATTGCACCCGGCTTTGTAGATTGTGCCGGTATAGAATCTCCGGGACTGTCCTCATCTCCGGCCATCGGTGTCATGGTAGCACAAATAGTTACCGGAATTCTTTCTTTACAGGACAATCCTCACTTTGACGGTACACGAAAGGGCATACTGAACCCTAAAAATCTGCCCGTTCAGGAAAGAAATGAATTGATAAAAAACAATCCCGATTACGGTACTGTTGTGTGTCGCTGCGAAACCATCACCCAAGGTGAAATTATCGATGCTATCCACCGAGTACCCGGCGCAAAAAGCATAGACGGTATCAAGCGCAGAACAAGGGCCGGCATGGGCCGCTGCCAAGGAGGATTTTGCAGTCCCAAGGTCATGGAAATTCTCTCCCAAGAATTGAATATTCCTATGGAAGAAGTTACAAAATCCGGTGGAAATTCAAAAATAATTGTGGGAAAAAACAAAGACATCGTATAAGGAGCTTCCGGTGAAAGAGTACAGACTGGTAATAATCGGCGGAGGTCCCGCCGGCTTGGCAGCGGCCCTGGCAGCAAAAGACCTGGGTGTTGACGATATTCTTATTTTGGAACGAGACAAAGAACTGGGAGGCATCCTCAATCAATGTATTCACAACGGATTTGGCCTTCACACCTTTAAAGAAGAGTTAACGGGACCGGAATACGCCCACCGATTCATAGAACAAGTAAAAGAAAAACAGATTGATTACCTGTTGGACACTATGGTACTGGATATAGCGAAAGACAAAACCGTTACCGCCATGAATCGACAGGAAGGAGTATTTTTTCTTCATCCTCAAAGTATAATTTTAGCCATGGGCTGCCGAGAACGCCCCCGGGGAGCCTTGGCTATACCCGGTAGCCGTCCCGCCGGAATCTATACCGCAGGAACAGCCCAACGGTTAGTCAACATGGAAGGTTCCATGCCCGGGAAAAAAGTTGTCATCCTCGGTTCGGGAGATATCGGGCTGATTATGGCTCGAAGAATGACCTTGGAAGGTGCCACCGTCTCTCTTGTAGCGGAACTTATGCCCTACTCCGGCGGTCTGAAACGAAATATAGTACAATGTTTGGATGATTACAATATTCCATTAAAACTCAGCCATACCGTTATAGACATAAAAGGAAAAGATAGACTGGAAGGTGTTACCGTTGCACAGATACAAAATGGGAAACCTGTTCCCGGTACAGAAGAATACTACGAATGCGATACATTGCTTTTATCTGTAGGGCTTATTCCGGAAAATGAACTGAGCCGCAGTGCCGGCATAGAACTAAGTTCTATAACAAAAGGCCCTACCGTAGACAACAACATGGAAACCAGTATTCCCGGCATCTTTGCCGCAGGTAACGTGCTCCATGTTCATGATTTGGTAGACTACGTATCCGAAGAAGCAGCGTTGGCCGGGCAAAAAGCCGCAGAGTACCTGTTAATGGGAGAAAAAACACACGATATCACTGTATCCGTTCTCTGTACCAATGGAGTCCGCTATTCCGTACCGACAAAACTCCACCCTGACAACCTTTCACCCCAAGGAACCACTACTTTCCGTTTCAGAGTTGACAATGTATATGCAAATAAAAAAATAGCTTTTTATGCCGACGAAACATTGCTGTTCAGTAAAAAGAAAAAAGTTTTAGCTCCGGGAGAAATGGAAACTGTTCAAATAAAAAATTCTCTTTTACAGGAACAGACTGTTATAAAAAACATAACCATAACTTTGGAGGATTTCTGAAATGAAAAAAGTCAATTTAATCTGTATCGGATGTCCTCTGGGATGCCCCCTCACAGTTGAAATGGAAGACAACAATGTTATTTCGGTACAGGGAGCTACTTGCAAAAACGGTGAAAACTATGCCATAAAAGAAGTAACAGATCCCAGAAGGATCGTAACCAGTACCGTTCCCGTAAAAAACGGCAGTCTTCCCGTTGTATCCGTAAAAACAGAAAAAGACATTCCCAAGGGAAAGATTTTCCGCTGCATTGAACAGTTAAAATCCATAGAGCTGGAAGCACCGGTAAAAATCGGACAAATTGTTTGTGCCGATATAGCTTCCACGGGAGTAGCCGTGGTTGCAACAAAAAATATTGAAAAGGTCGGAATATAAAAATAACGGCGGGATACAGTGGTTTAAACGACAATGTGCCATCTACACTTGTTACTGCAAATTCTTTGCAGTGTTACTACCGATTCTTTCTCTGCTCATTTTGAGAAGACAAAGGACTTAGCGAGACACTTCCCCTTTGTACCTGTATTCCACATAGCGTACTTTCCCCTTCTCTATAGCTTTTTTTAAAGATTCTTCCCGTTTAGAAAGAGTACTGTCTCCGGTTTTAACTTCGATAAACAACACTTCTTCTATAAGTTCTGAATCACCGGTAGTTTTAAAACCGATGAAATCTATAGGTTTACCTAAAAATTTTACATCTTTCACGTGACAGGGAAATTTTGGTAACAAGGGAGCAATTTGTTCTGTAATTTGCCCCAATAACACAGACTTAGATCTTTTGACGGCATCCTGTCTTTGTTTTTTAAGCAAAAGTCCATATTTGACTTTACCGATTAAAAGTCCCACCAGTCCGCTTAAAAGACACAAAACTGCTGTAAAGATAAAAACTTCCTGATTTTCGGAAGTAAATTTCTCTAATATTCTTTGAAGCATATTCATTTTCTGCCATAAACCTCTTATTTTGCCTTACTAAGTGTAACATTTTTTATTTTAATGGTATACTTATCATACAATAGAAACTTTATTGTACAGAAAATCCTGGGAGAGTACTATGAAAAACAAAAGAGCTGTCTTACTTTTAGCCATTCTTATGTGTACTCTGCCTACCATGGCAGAAGTGTTTCGATATAAATACCGACAAGGAGAAACCGTAAAAATTCTCTCTCAAGTAGAAGAAGACGTGTATGTTAACCGAGTTTTTTCTCATCACGCTCTCATTACAAACAGAGTTGCCGCAGAAATTACCCACATGGAAGGAACCACTGCAACTCACAATGCTACTTTTATGGTATCAGAAAATTCCACCAGAAATACAATTGAAATTGCTAACTGGGGCAAAGAATACACCAGTGTTTTTCAACGGGATGAATTGGGACATTACACCATAGATAAAAGCTATTTTATGCCTGTAGTTCGAGATATACCGGTGTTTCCAGAGGAAGATATTCAGGTGGGAGACACGTGGACAGCCTCCGGTCACGAAGCTCACGATTTGCGGGACGGATTTAATGTACCGGAGCCTTTTATTGTCCCCTTTGCAGCCCAATACACTTATTTGGGCACAGCGGAAGAGGATGGCAAAACGCTTCATGTAATAGACGTACAATATAACATATATTTTGCCAGCCCCAATCTTCAAGAAGCCCTTCGATACAACACTGACGTCCCCGCAACCACCATGGGATATTCCCATCAAAGGATTTATTGGGATAATGAACGGGGCAATATTGCTTGGTATAACGAAGAATTCCGCATTTTAATCGAAACAGCCTATGGCAATACCTTTGACTTTATCGGTACAGCCTATGCAGAAGTAGATTATCTGCAAGAAAAAGCCAGTACAAAAGTTGCAGAAGTGCAAGATACCATTGCAAATCTGGGACTGGAAAATACCACCGTCCGTTCCGACGAAGAAGGTCTGACAATAAGTATCGAAAATATCCAGTTTATGCCGGATTCAGCCATTCTTCTTGATTCAGAAAAAGCCAAACTGAGAGAAATCGCAAAAGTTATACAGCAGTTCCCTCTTAACGATTTACTTATTTCCGGTCATACCGCTTTGGCAGGGACAGAAAGAGACAGACAAAGTCTTTCCGAAGAACGGGCCCATGCAGTAGCAGAATATTTGACAGAAATAGGAGCTAAAGACAGTACTCATATCTTTACTAGGGGCTTTGGTGCTACAAAACCTATAGCTCCCAACAACACAGAGGAAGGTAAGGCAAAAAATCGGCGGGTAGAAATTACTATTTTGGATAAATAACACTACAAACCGTCTGTTTTTCCTTATATATTCTGTTTTTTTTTGATTTTATCCTGATTTTGTATTCTTTTTAGCCATAATTATTGTATGGACCAGAAACAAAATCTCAAAACCAAAAAAAATTCAGTTGATACAGAAACGGAAGCTTTTCTCGATAGTGAAACAGAGGAACATTTCCCTTACAGCGATTGGCAGGATCAGCAGATGTTCCTTCAACACGTTTCTAGCCTAGAAGAAAATCAGGAGGAACTGCTACCGGAAATCGATGAAGCTACAAAAGTAGCCCAAAATATTTTTCACGTTCCCGGCTTATATCCTTGGCAACGTCTTGTAGTAGCAAATATTATGGAATGTGCCGCCGCTCTGAAAGATAAAGCCGAAAATCAGGACGATACTTTTAACAAAGGGCAACAAGTGGTGTTACTTCCTACCGGAGCCGGCAAATCTCTGTGCTTTATGGTACCGGCAGTTTTATTGGAAGGCATTACCTTGATTATCTATCCCCTTTTAGGGTTGATGTCGGATCAGTTACGACGAATTCAGGAAGCCGGCTTGAACGCTATTCTTTTTAGAGGCGGACAAGACCAAGAAGAAAGGGAAGTTGCCTTTAAAGCCTTGGATAGCGGAACAAAAATTATTTTGGCAAACCCAGAAGTATTACAATCGGAAAAACTTCTAAAAAAATTATCATCCTATCCCATAGTTCACTTGGCAATTGACGAAGCCCACTGTGTAGCGCAATGGGGAGATACTTTCAGACCTTCATATTTACAATTGCAAAAAGTTATAGAGACTCTCCATGTTCCCATTGTAACAGCGTTCACGGCAACAGCATCACCACCGGTATTGCAACGTATAACGGAAGTCTTGTTTCAAGGTGTACCACCTTATCTTATGCAAAGTTCTTCCGACAGACAAAACATAAGCTATTCTGTGGTGTATACAAACGCAAAAGAAAAAACGGCTCTCCTATTAGCTACCAAAGAACAACGCCCCTTAATTGTATTTTGTGGAACCAGAGCCAAAGCCAAAACTACCGCCCAGTTTTTCAGAGAATTTTTCCCTCCGGAAGATGTACGTTTTTACCATGCAGGTCTCAGTCGGAAAGAAAAAACAGCTGTAGAGCAATGGTTTTTCCCTCATAAGTCGGGGGTTTTGTGTTGTACCTGTGCCTTTGGTATGGGAATAGACAAAAGCGATATCCGTACTGTCATTCATTTGGAACCACCTTCCACACCGGAAGCCTACATACAGGAAGCCGGTCGCGGCGGAAGAGATACAAAACCGGCAAAGGCAATTTTACTGTGGGGTAATCAAGATGAACAAAAAGCTGCTTCTTACCCGGATACAGCCAGAGAAAAAATTATGGCTCTGTTTGCCCAAGGAACTATATGTCGACGAAAAGTTTTATTAGAGGCATTGGGAGATAAAGAAACAGTGTGCAGCGGCTGTGACGTATGTGATGCTCGGGATGGGGGAAAAACCATAGATACAATTCCCCGAGAAAATATGTTTGTTATGAATTATCTAAAAAAATATAACGGACGGTGGACGGTTCAGGAACTTGTTGAAAAAGTTAAAAACAGTGCCAATAAAATGACTCTTCGGAATCTATATGATTATGGGGATTTCACAGATACTATATGTCAATTGGAAAAAAAGAACCAGATTACTTTTCGGGGATTAAGAACAAAACGGATTGCGCTGCCATCTGCTATACTTACTTCTCTTTGGAAGTATCTTTCTTTTCTGCAGAGGCCTCGACGGTAGTAGCTGTTCCGTCAGCAGCTAATTCCGGTGCAGAGCGTTTCTTTGCTTTTCTTGTCACAGCCTTCTTTCTGTAATTTGCAACATATACCACAAATTCCAAGTAAAAAATCACCGCAATGGTAATAAAAATAACTGCGGGATGTATGAGAACAGAACGGACTACAAACAAGATATCTAAAATACCCATAGAATTCTTATCGGTTTATTGACATATTTTCTAAAGTAATTGGCGTTAAGAAAAAAAAGTGTTATAATAGTCTCTATGAGTAAAACACATATTCCATTAAGAAAAGATATCCCTGCAAAAGATAAATGGGATCTTTCTACCTTATTTAAATCAGATGATGACTGGGAGAAGGCTTTAACAAGTATCCTTCCCATGGCAGAAGAAATAGAAAACTGTAAAGGGAAAGTAGGTCAGTCAGCAGACACCTTTTTACATACACTTTCTCTTTTATCAAAAATGGAGCAAACATCCGAAATTGTTGGTAGTTATGCCTTCCTTTTGTCAGCCGGTGATGCCGGAGACAGTGCTAACCAAGAAAAAAAGAGTCGCTACCTTATGGCTGCTACGGCAGCAGAAGCAAAAATCAGCTTTTTGATTCCTGAAATTCAATCTATTGACGAAGAATCTGTGCGCCAATGGATTGCGACACCGGCTTTTGATGACTACAGAGTATGGGTCACAAAGCTTCTTCGCATGAAAAACCATATTCTTAGCGAAAAAGAAGAAAAAATTCTTGCTCTGCAAAACGAATCAAGCCAAACTCCAGATAAAGCGTTTTCTATGCTTACCGATGTAGACATGGACTTTGGCACCATCACAACTCCAGAGGGAGAGATTCCTCTAACCCATTCAACTTTTAGTCTTTTGTTGCAAAATCAGGATATAGAAATTCGTAAAAAAACCTATCAACAGTTTTACGGCGTTTTTGAAAAACACAAAAACACTATTGCAACCCTTTATGAAGGCAGTGTTAATCAAGATATTTTTGAGGCACGGGTTCGGGGATACAAATCAGCAAGAGAAAAAGCCTTGTACCCGGATAAAGTACCCTTATCTGTATATGACAATTTGATCAAAGCTGTACGGGAAAGTCTCCCTGTTTTACATCGATATTACGAGTTACGGCGCAAGGTTTTGAAATTGGACACGTTGCACCACTATGACGTATACGTTCCCTTAGTACACAGTGTGAAGAAACACACCAGTTATGAAGAAGCGGTGGAAATTATCCGAAACGCTTTAGCGCCGTTGGGACAGGAGTACGTAAATACCCTTTGTACAGGCCTTGTCAGTGGTTGGGTTGACAGATATGAAAACAAAGGTAAAGATTCTGGAGCTTTTTCTGCAGGAAGTTACACCGGTTATCCTTACATTTTGCTGAATTATAAAGAAGACGTTCTTCGGGATGTGTATACCATGGCTCACGAAGGCGGTCACTCCATGCACTCCCACTACTCTTCTTCTTCAAATCCTTTTATGCAGTATAATTATACTATTTTTGAAGCAGAAGTTGCCTCTACCTTTAACGAACAATTGGTTTTCCAATATTTGCTTAAAAATGCCGACTCAAAAGAAATGAAAGCCTATCTTTTATCAGAGAGAGCTTCCGATATTTTGGCTACATTGTACAGACAAACAATGTTTGCCGAATTTGAGTTAAAAACCCACGAATTTGTCGAGTCAGGAACACCATTAACGGTGGATTTATTACGCAGTACCTATCGCAAACTTTTGGAAGACTATTTTGGTCCTAAAGTAGAATTACTAGAAATGAGCGATTTGGAAGGTTTGCGCATTCCTCACTTCTACAGAGCCTTTTATGTTTATAAATATGCAACAGGTATTTCGGCTTCTTTGGCTTTGGCAAAACGAGTCACAGAGGGTGGAGAAAAAGAAAAAGAAGATTACTTCACGTTCCTGAAATCAGGAGGTTCTCGATACCCCATAGAAGCTTTGAAGGTTGCAGGAGTAGACATGGAATCACCGGAACCTGTTCGTTCTGCTTTGAAAACTTTTGAAAACCTTGTAGACGAGTTGGAATCTTTACTCTTGTAAATTCAAGAATTACGGGTTTACAGCCGATACAATGAAAATAGAGAGGAGCAAAATATGATGTCCGTATCAGATTTTATTTCACTTCCCAAGATTGATGCCCATAACCATTTGAATTTAGGTATGCGTTACGCCTCTTACGCACCTTGGGCCGGATTTTACATTCCTAACTTTCCCCGCAAAATGAAGGGACTTGATGAAATGCATGAAATTATCGGAGAGTATACCCGTCCCCGAGCAAAAACAATGCGAGACGTTACCGATTTGCTTGTACTTTCCATCAATGATGCTATAGCTGACGGAGTAAAAGTTTTGGAGGGTAGCATCGATATCGGGTTTGTAAACCACTGTGGCAGTTTGGATGCCTTTTTGGATATGGTTCAGAATATTACAGACAAATTCAAAGGCAAAATAAACTTCCGACCTGAATTGGGACTAGGTAAAACCTTTGACATCGACAAAATTCGGGAATGGGCACCTCCTTGTATAGAAAGCGGACTTTTTAACAGCATAGACTTGTATGGACCGGAAGTAGAAGAAGGCATTGAAAACTTTCAACCTATATTTGATTTAGCCGGAAAAAAGGGCGTAAAACGCAAGGCTCACGTAGGTGAATTTTCCAATGCAGCTTCCGTTAAAAACTTTATCGAAGCCTTTAATCTGGAAGAAGTACAGCATGGTATCGGTGCCGTTCAGGATGATTCTGTTCTCCAGTTTATCAAAGACAGAGATTTGCGTCTGAATGTCTGTCCTGAAAGCAATGTAATGCTTGGTGCTGTGAAAAACTTGGAATCACACCCCATAAAGAAGTTGGTAGAAACAGGTATCCGGGTTTCCATTGCTACTGATGACCTGTTATTCTTTGGTAAAACCGTATCAGAACAGGCCTTTGATTTGGTAAACAAAAATGTTCTGACTGAGGAGCAAGTAAAAAAGATATTTGCTTCTAATGTGGCAGAATATCAATAACAAGAAAACTTCCGACCATACGGTATCGAAACGGTCGGAAGTTTTTTTTATTTTAAATACACCATTAAAAGCATTATATCGGAATTTCTGATGCCCGAAATTCGACTGGCTTGACCTAACGTTGTGGGACGTATTTTTTCCAACTTTTGACGGGA
This sequence comes from Candidatus Treponema excrementipullorum, assembly GCA_018883625.1. Taxonomy (GTDB): domain Bacteria; phylum Spirochaetota; class Spirochaetia; order Treponematales; family Treponemataceae; genus Treponema_F; species Treponema_F excrementipullorum. Next base: position 15,079 of record JAHLFV010000243.1, on the reverse strand, counting down.
TTCGGCAGACAAGGAAGGTATGGCACCATAGTCAAAATCCATGGGAATTTTTGCATGTTCCATTCTGTGCATTTTATCTACCCGTTTATCCTGTTTTTCAATATAATGGGCGTATTTTTTATCTGTTAAAGCCATTTCCCACAGACTTTCCGGATAACCGGGATTTGATGCCTGAGGATTTTTTTCCAACAATGCCAAAATTTCTTCTTCCGTTTTTATTTTTTCCAAAACTCTGTCATACCGCCATTGAGGATTTAAACCGACCCGATAGGTTTTTTCGCACAGTCTTCTATCTGCAGTATCATGGCGGAGTTTTAACCGATACTCTGCCCGAGCTGTGAACATTCTGTAAGGCTCTCGAGTTCCCAAGGTAACCAAATCGTCAATGAGAACACCGATATACCCTTCACTGCGGGAAATAACAACCGGCTCAAAAACCGGTACAACACCTATTCTGTCAGGATGACCGGCAGAAGCAACAGCATTCTCCCGGTGAGAGGCACTTTTTTCACATATCAGCGGCCCTGTCAGTTTTGCGTGTTCCCGGGAGTATAAAGCGGCATTAATCCCGGCAATCAGACCTTGCCCTGCGGCTTCTTCATAACCGGAAGTTCCGTTTATCTGACCGGCAGTAAACAAACCTGCCACATTTTTTGTTTCCAAAGACGGATACAACTGAGTTGGGTCAATGTAATCGTACTCTACGGCGTACCCCGGTCTGCTGATAACTGCATGTGCAAATCCGGGCAAGGTCCGCAAAAACTCATCCTGTACATCTTCCGGCAAAGACGAAGAAAAACCATTGATATACATCTCTTCTGTAGATAAACCTTCCGGCTCCACAAAAAGCTGGTGACGCTCCCGTTCTGCAAACCGCATAACTTTGTCTTCTATGGAAGGACAGTACCGGGGACCGATTCCGCTGATTTTACCGCTGTAAAGAGGCGATTTATCGATATTCGCCCGAATTAAATCGTGGGTAGCACTGTTGGTGTACACAAGATGACAGTTTACCAAAGGACGGTCAATGGTGTCTCGGTCAAAGGAAAAAGGTAGTGCGACTTCATCCCCCGGTTGTTCTTCCAACTGACTAAAATCAATGGAGGACTTCAGCACCCGAGGTGGTGTTCCCGTCTTCAGTCTGCCGGTAGTAAACCCCAATCTATTGAGGGCTGCCGTCAACCCTACAGCTCCCGGTTCTCCCAGTCGACCACAGGGGGCATCGTAAGCACCGATAAATATTTTTCCCCCTAAAAAAGTTCCTGTTGTAAGGACAGCGGAGCGAACAGGAATACGACGACCTCTTTCTGTTACTAGAGCCGTTAAAACCTGACGATTATTTTGTTCTAACCGAGCACCTTTCTGTTCTCCCGGCAACGATTCTTTACTTTCCCCGGCAGCATCCGCTTTTCCTGTAGGCAAGGGCTCTTGAGAGAACACGGTTTCTAAATCTACCACGGTATCCTGCAACGTGGATAAATTAGGCTGTTGTTCCAATAATTGACGGGCAAGTTGTGCATATAAAAGCTTATCTGCCTGAGCTCGGGGAGCCTGAACAGCCGGGCCTCGACTTTTATTCAACATTCTGAATTGGATCATGGAGTTATCGATAAGATGAGCCATGACGCCGCCCAAAGCGTCAATTTCCCGAGTTATATTTCCTTTTGCAATGCCTCCGATAGAAGGGTTACAGGACATACGTCCGATAGAATCTATAGTTTGAGTGATAAGTATTGTTTTTAAGCCCATTTTTGCCGCAGCCAAAGCAGCTTCTATGCCGGCGTGGCCTCCACCAACTACGGCAACGTCAAAGGCGTCATAAAATCCTGCCATGTGTACAGTATACAAAAAAATGCTCTTTCTGCATAGCCGGAGCAAGTAGCAAACTCCTTTACAGAAAGAGCAACAGAATGAACAAAAATAGTTTAGGGCGTCGTCGGATCTTTTATGTATTTTTTTAGGTTATCGGCACCGGCACCGGTAATCAAACCAACATCTTCTTTATCAATAATAACCTCAGATAAAGGACATTTTTCAAATGCCCGTTCACCTACGAAAATAGGACTCTCCCTAGACTCAAAAGTAATTTTGCTTAATTTTTCACAACGGAAAAATGAACGATCACCTAAGTGTGTGATACGGGCAGGGATAGTAATTTCAGCTAGACTATTACATGAAGCAAAAACATCATCACCCAATTTTAAGCCATCAGAAGAGTTTTCAAAACTGATTGAAGAAAGTTGTAAACATCTATCAAACGCACCATTACCGATGGATCTAACTGAACCGGGAATAACAATTTCTCTGATTTTAGTTCCCGATAATGCTCCGTTTCCAATTGTCTCTACTGTAGATGGAATATTTATACGCTCAAGCGCCGTAAATCCCCAAAAAGCATTTTCACCAATTGTGGTAAGTCCTTCCGGTAAAATAATCTCTCCTACACTGGAATTGAAAAATTCAATATCTGACGGATAGTTACCAAAATCAGTAGACAAATCAATATTTGTTGCCTCAGATAAATCCAACGTATATTTATAACTTCTATCGCCCGGCAATTGCTGTGCAATTTGTATCAAAGAATTCGGAGAAGAGAGCAACGTGTCACCAGTAATGTGAATTTCGTTGATGGAAGAGTTTGGAACGTCACTAAGAATCCCCTGTAACTCTTCTTCCGTAGCAGCGGTGTAATAATTGGCCACCGAGACAAAGCAAGGATACGATTTTTTTCCGTTCACTGTAACAGAAATCTCATAAGGGTTTTGTTTGTCAGATGCCTTCTTTCCCACTAAAAATAAAGTTAACTTATTGCTATTTGTCGAAAAATTGATGTAGTTATCACTGGCAGGTAAATGCCATTCAATTGATTTAATCATGGAATAATTATTAACTAACTCTTTGGTTTCCCGATCAACAAAAATAAAATAAAAACCTGTGTTATTTCCCAACCCTAACTCAAACTCGGTAATGGGTCTGTCATAATAAGATATGTATATATCAATATTGTCACCAGTTAATAACCGCAATCTTTCTATCATATTGCTACAACCGCAAAACAGGATAATTATAATAACTAATCCCCATGCGATTGTTGTAAATTTATGATTTATATAACACTTCATCTCTTCCAGTATACCATATTTTTCTCATATGTCTAGAGTAAAAAGGGATAATAATACTATTGGAAATTTTATATATCAAATCCATAATAACTCCAAAAATTCCAACACTTCTCTTATTTTTTATTTGTTTTTTAACTATTCTCAATTCCTTTAAAATCCCGATTTCAATACTTGTATCTTGAGAAAAGAATGCTATATAATTGAAGAAATATTGGGAGGTTTTAATGAAAAAAATCACATTGCTTCTTTCTTTACTGCTGGTAGTATCTTTTGTTTCTGCACAGCATGTTACAACAGAAGGTGTGCAGACCACATCTGCAGATGCCGAAATCACATCCGAAGTTGTACCGGTAGAAAATATCGATGCAACAACTACCCGTTCTGTATCTACAACCGCAACCCGCAGAACAGCAGCTGCCACCGGTCCGGTAGAAGTTCCAGCTGAAATTCCTGCTCCTGTTCGCAAGGTTTGGAACAACGGCACCATCGATTACATTCCGTTAGGAACAGAAATCAAATTAGAAGCAGAAAACTGGGACGGAGAAAACGGTAAGATTTTGTATTCTCTTAACTCAGGAGCTGCAACAGAATACACTCAGCCGGTTCCTTTAACGGAAGAAGGCCAATTTGTACTGGGATGGGGAACTCAGGATCTGTGGGGTACATACGGAAACACAAAGATTTACACCGGAATTGTTGACGGAACAGCCCCCGTTATTTCAAGTTTATTAAGCGGTCCTACCTATACAGCAGACGGAGTATTGTATGTCAGCAAAGACACCAGTATTCTTTTCAAAGGTGAAGATGACTTGGCCGGTACAGAACATCTCTACACCAATCTTCTTGATACAAACTATGCAGATGTTGTAAAAACCGGTGCTTTGTCTTTGGCCGAGCTGCCTGAAGGAAATATTTCTGCATCAACTTATGCAGTAGACTATGTAGGAAATATTTCCCATCCCCTTATCACTGAATTTGTTGTAGACAATACAGCTCCTGCCGTAGAAATAGAATTGGATATCGAGCCTGTTCTTATCAATAACGAGCAGCATGTAAGTCCGTATGCACAATTTTATATTTCTGCAGCAGATGAACTTTCCGGTGTAGCCAATGTTTTTGTATCTGTTGACGGTGCTGAATTTGCAGCTTTTGACACAACAAATACTCTTGTAATAGAAGAAATCGGAAAACACAGTTTACAGGTATACGCAGTAGACAACTTAGGCAACGTAAGTGAAATAACTGAAATGAACTTTGCAACAGACTTCAAACTGCCTTCTGCCGAATTGTTCTTGTCAGTTTCCAATGAAACAAATACTACTCAGGTTCCTGTAGAAGCAACAGAAGTACCTGCTGACACCATTACAGAAGAAACTGTTCCCGCTCCTATAGAGGATGATCAAGGACAACTTCCTGTAGTTGAAGGTGAAAAATAATAGAATAAATATTTAAAATACAAAAGGCTACTTACTCCAAATTATATTTTGGAAAAGTAGCCTTTTTTGCAGACTTAGATCCTAAATCAAGACTTACAATCTTGATTAAAACCCGAACATTATAAATCTATCCGAGCTAAATCCTCATCAAAAGATATATTCCCGGAAGCACTTTCTCCGTCACTGAATGTTTCAATGGAATCCAAAACAAGCACTCCCTCTTCTACTTCTGCATCTTCGGCAATATACAAATCAATATTAGTCAAAGGGGTATCTCTGACAAAGTTTCTGAAAGAATCTTGCAATGTCTCCAAAGGAAAAGGCAACTTGCTTACTCTTCCGGTAACAGCTGCGCCCACCCCGGAACTTCTCTCCAACTGATTATAAGTGTTTTTGTAAATCTGACTGGAAAGCTCTTCTATAGTCATAATCTCCCTACTCCAATAAAAAAATTATATATTACCAACACATCTTTGTGTTACCAGAATTCTCTTCTGGTAACACAAGACGTTTAGAATCCAACACGTAAAGCAAATCCGGCTCCCAGCCCTGTTCCCATAAAGCTGGAAAGGAAGTTTGCAGAACGACTGGAAACATTAAATTCAAGCTCGAATGCTCGAAGGTTCCAAATCAACTCTGCCTGCTGAGTCCAAATGCGATTTTGGTATCCTGATTTTATATTAAAATCAAGCATGTGTCCACCGAGTTTTGACATTCTTAACAGATGGAAACCGGCGCCTAAAGCATACTTAAAGTTATGATTTTCACCGAAAACATACCCAACAGAACCGTTTACGTCAAACCATTCCCCAAAAGGACGCCATTCTGTCATTAAAACAGCTTCGATGGGACGGCGAATTTTTTTAGGCTCTGTTAAAGTGGTATAAGTCGGATCTCCCACTTCAAACTTACCTTCGTAAAATTGTGACTCTGAATTACCTGTAACTGAATCCAATACAGGATTAACTTTATACTCCGCACTGGCTACAAAAGAAGTCTCATTCCGCAAACTGGCTGCCCAAGCAGGTATATGCAGTACTTCTAAACCTACATCCAAGCTGGGCAAAATTGCATACTGGGCACCTATAGAAAAGTCTACACCTACGTCTTTCAAAAGAGCATTAATATCTATATTGGTCGGATCATTCAAGGGAACAACAGAATATGCTTTTATATCAGCTTTTCCTGTAGCAACCATGGAACCATCTTCCTGCGGTTCTACCTTACCGGTAGCAACAACCCGCGGAACATAGGCTACAGGGACAAACACCGTAGGAGTAACAGAGATACCTAAATTCTTGATAATTGACTGAAAACGAACTCCGGCTTCCACATAGGCATTGATATCGGTACCTAATTTTGCGGTAATGGTATTATTTGGAGTATTGGCATTTCCGTTGGCAAGAAATTCCAGCATTTCTTGAGAAATATTCACCATTCCCTGTCCATAGGCCCCCGCAAAAATATTCATTCGGAATACTTTACCGCCATTGATAGCAACATTGCCCCGGGCATCCAATAGGGCATCTAACGTCAAGCCACTACTTAAGTTATCTGCCATTTTATTGAGATCGACAACTAAGGTTTCTTGGAAAAAATCAGGTACAGAGAACCAGTTATTTGATACACCCACATGAACTTCTGTTCCAATTTCAAAGTATCGATGGGGAGGATCGATTTCTGCAAAGGCAAAAGTTACAATACAAAGGGCACAAATTATCGACAAAATCTTTTTCATCTTAGTTTCCTCCCTTCAAGTCATAAGTATAATTGATGTCAGTAACAGCCGTAACACCTAAAGAAAGGTCTATGCCCCCTTCTCTTTCAAGAACTACATCCCCATCCTCTGAAGGCAACTCTACATACACCCGAGGACAGAACGGGTAAGCTTCCATGACCTGCTTTATTTGCTCCCCTGTAAGTTCCAAATTGTATGTATTTTTTCCCTTTTCGAGAATAAAATCTTTGGTTAATGTTGGTTTCCCATCTTTATCGGTTAGAAGATGAACCTTTGCTCCCAATGCAACTCCCAAGTTATTGTTATAATCAATACCGATATTCAAGCTAGTCAACATCTCTAACAAATCATTAATTTGTTCATTGGTGGCAGGAGCCTCTGTTCTGCCGAAAAGGTCTTTATCGGTGGGAATATTTGCTAATGCAAACACATCAAATTCCGCATTCTGTGTTACCGAAAGCTTTATAGGCAAAGTAATAACTATTTCAGCCTTTACAGAAGTTTTACCGTCTTCCGGTATATCTGCTCTTTCGATTTTTGTTCCGTTTCCCAAGGAAAGAGAGTAATTCAAATTAAGAGATGTAGGACGACTGTTGAGAAAGTCGGTAATCTCTTTTCCCATATCAGCGGAGGGAGTCGGTAAATCTCCGCTCCAAACTTTTCCTTCAGCAGGTAATGCTATCGGCTCTGCCAACAAAGTCAATGTATCATCCTTTCCTACAAGGTCTATAGATCCACCATCACCACCGGAAATTGACACTTCTCCTGTAAAAGACAAGTCGGTTTGAGAATCATCTTTTTTTAAGGGTGAACTTATAAACAAAGCCGCACCGATATCTTTAAAAGCTATTTCTTTTGGCAACAGTTCAGTAAATTTGCTTAAGTCTATAGGCTCGGCACCGGCGGCCGGGAAAGAACCTTCAAAAGGATCTGTGGCCGTATCTTTCAAAGTAATTGACTCCCAGTTCGCAATAATCTTAGCTTCTCCGCTTAATGAATAAGAAGCACCGGGAGCAACATTTTTAATTGTCATGGTATTTGAAGCGGAATCATATCCCGGTGGTGTTACTTTTATTGTTGCGGAAAAAGGAGCTTTAGATGGATCAAGAGTATAACGCGAACTATTTTTAAACTCTATATTTTTTGGTTTATCGTCACCAGGAGAATTAGGCTCTATAGTCTGTTCCCCTTTTATGGCACCGCCAAAAGCATCCATAGAGATTGTGATATTATTATCTGTAGGTAAAGTTGAAACCACGGACATGATAATACCCAAATTATCCTCTTCAAACACGACATTTTCGACCATCTTCTTTGCTTCCTCAGGGAACTTAAAATCCACAGAGTGATTAAAATTGGCACCTTCTGGAACGGCAACAGTGGCAGATTCAAAGCCACCGTCAAAACCAATATCAAAAGCTATTTTTACCCCGATTCCTTCGGGAGGAACAGGTTCTCCGGCTTCTACAGACCCGCCAAGTGTTACAGCTCCTCCTATAGTCAAATCACCGGGAGTAATCGTCTGTCCACCAAAATCAGCAACATAGGTATCAGGATCACCATTTTTACTTTGCGCAAAAGGAATCGAAACTCCATCAGGCAATGCAATATTGATGCTCGGTGTACAAGTCATTCCCTCTAAAGTCGGTTTTAAGGTCATAGTGATAGTATTATTCGCACTGGCAAATTTTACGCTTTTTAACCCGGAACCTGTAATGGGAATGGTTTTATTATCTATGTTCTGAGGATCTGTATTCTTTAAGGTTTCATTCAATAGCAGTGCCTTCTGTTCATCTAAAGTACCTGAAAATCCTTCTGTTCCGGGAATGACTAGTGTTTGATTTTCTACAGACAAGCCATCCAACGTCGGCACTGTAAAATCGATTTTGGGAATAGCAGTCTTAAAACTGCTCAAATCCATACCTTCCAGATAATTGCCAAAATCAAGGTCAAAATCCATAAGGGGATAATACAAACGGAAAGCTAAAGCCCCATCTTTATCACCGTCATAATCATAAATTTTAAACGGGAAGTCTGTCCCTCCTTCTGACGAATCTGTACCTTCTTCCTTTTTACCCCCTAAAAGCTCTTGTATTTTTTCTACAGAGATGTAAGTGGACATTTTAAATTCTTCTTTTCCCAAGGGGGCATAAATGGACGGCTTGGCTTTAATATGTACTTTTGAAAAAAGGTTACCGCAAGAAACCAGTACAAGACAAAAAGCAACCAGCATAAAGCCATACACTGAATTTTTTTTCATAAACGCTCCTGTAAGAAACCCTCTTTTTATCCTGATAATAATCCATTTCTTGTCAAAAAAAAACCGTAAGCACAGAGAGTTTCCACTATTTCTAGTATATCCACTGTAAGCAGAAAAAGCAACAAAGTACGGTTAAATACAGGTTAAATTTTATATTTTAGGGTACATTGCTATAGACTAAAATTGAATTTTAGTATACGAGTCCCGTCTATGGTCTTCCCACAAGACACATCCATTCAGCCTCTGCAGCCAAAACATCTCCAACGTAGGCTTTTCCCCGTTGCTTTATCATATTGGCAGAAACCCGCAGATTCTCTATTTCCAGCCGCAGAGTATCCCCGGGTCTCACTTGATTTCTGAATTTTACTTTGTCAACAGTGGCTAAAAAAAACAAGGAGTCTTCGGAAAACACCTTTTGAAAACTCAAAGCAGCCCCGCCGGCTTGAGCCATGGTTTCTACCAAAAGCACTCCCGGCACTACAGGGTACTGGGGAAAGTGTCCCTGAAAGAAAAATTCATCCCCGGTAAACCGTTTTATACATACACTGCCTTTTTCGTCGGCAGAAAGAATTTCGTCCACAAATAAAAAGGGCTCTCTGTGGGGCAATAATGATTTAATATCTTTTGTCAAAGCCATAGTGTATCCTTACCTGTATATGTTTCAGATTACAATTCCGAAAGAACCGTTGTTTCTCGGTATAAAAATACTATACAACAAACGACTCTCTTTTACCACTTCTTGACTTTAGGTATTCAATTTTGTACCATATACTATTATGGAAATAGTACAGCTCGGTCAGGAACTTTTGCGCCAAAAGTCCCAGCCGGTAGAAGAAGTAAACGAAGAACTTCTTGCTACCATTCAAGATATGTTTGTTACCATGGACAACAGCAACGGTGTGGGGCTTGCTGCTCCTCAAGTAGGTATACTAAAACGTTTTTTTGTTATCACCGTTGACGATGGTGTCCGCAGAGTATATATCAATCCTCAAATAATTGCCACTTCTCAGGAAGTTTGTAACTTTGAAGAGGGCTGTTTGAGTATTCCCAATGTTTACGAAACAATTACCCGACCGGAAAAGGTCACCATTCAGGCAATCAACGAAAAAGGTAAACCCTTTGTTCAAGAAGCTGACGGCTATCTTGCCCGAGTCATACAACATGAATACGATCACTTAGACGGAATTCTCTATATCGATCGGGGTGACGAAGAATTCAAAAAAAAGACCGAAGCAACTTTTGAAAAACGGGCTCTCCGTCGTAAAGAAAAAGAAGCTGCAAAGGCCGCAAAAGCTGCAAAAATTGCCGCAAAAAAGGCAAAAAAAGTAGGTGCTCAGTGCTAAAAGTTTTATATGCCGGAAGTCCGGAGGCCGCAGCCCTTGTGTTAGAACGGTTACTGGAGTTGCACAACAAAGATTTTAAAATCGTAGGAGTTTTAACAAATCCTCCCAGTCCTCAAGGGAGAAACAAAAAACTGTTGCCTACCCCGGTAGAACAAAAAGTCAGAGCTTATGAAGAAAAATCCACAGAGCAGATTCCCGTTTTAACTCCCCAAAAATTAGATGCAGTTGCCAGAGGAGCGGTTTCAGATCTCCAACCGGATGTATTGGTATGCTTTGCCTACGGAAAAATATTCGGCCCTAAGTTTTTGGCTCTTTTTCCTTTGGGAGGAATAAACCTTCACCCTTCTCTTCTGCCCCTTTACCGAGGGTGTGCTCCTGTACCCGCCGCAATTTTGGACAGACAAAGTCAAACCGGCGTTACGGTACAAAAGCTTGCCCAGAAAATGGATAGCGGAGATATACTTTCTCAACAGGTTATTCCCTTGAACGGTACAGAAACAGCGGACTCTCTTTTAGAGGACTCCGCTAAAATCGGTGCAAACATGGTGTTATCACTTTTACAGGATGTTTCTGTTACCGGAACGTTGCCGGTAGGGACGCCTCAAGATGACAGTCAAGCAACCTACTGTACAATGTTAAAAAAAGAAGATGGCTGTATCGATTGGAGTGGTTCTGCAGAAGAAATAGATGCTCAAATCAGGGCTTTTAATTCATGGCCGGGAGCTTTTACCTGTGTCGACAATACCGTGCTGAAAATTCATAAGTCTGCTGTTTTTACGGGAGACTTGCCGGCTGCCGTGACAGATGCTGTGAAAAGCACTCCTCAACCGGGACAGATTTTAGGTACAGACAAAACACAGGGAATACTGATTCAAACCGGTAAAGGGGTTCTCTGTGTTACGGAATTACAATGGCAGGCAAAAAAACTGATGCCTTGGAAAGATTTTTTAAACGGCAGCCGAAACTTTGTAGGCAGTTGCTGTTCATCCAATACAAAATAAAGTAAGGAAAAGATATGAAGTTTGACTTTAAACGTTTTTTCGGTAAAATTCGCGTCAATTTTAACTCATCCCTTGAATATCTTCAAACAAGCGGGAAAACCCTTGTTGCCACAGTGGTTGTTTCAATCATTCTTATGGCAGCCATCTGTGTTCTTGTCTTTTTTGCCGCAGTACAGGGACCGGAAGAAGTTCTTATCCCTGACGTTACAGGGAAATATTTGGAAGAAGCTCTGCTGGAAATGCAGATCCGTGAGCTCTATCCCAAAATCAACTTGCGCTACTCCGATGCTCCGGGCGATAAAGGAAAAGTCCTTAGCCAAGATCCGGTAGCCGGTTCCATTGCCAAAGCAGGACGACGGATCGATTTGGTGGTAAGTAGCGGAGTTCTTGTAGACCAAGTGGGAGACTACACCGGCATGAAACTGACGGAACTGGAAAACAGATTAAGTGTTCTCTTTTCCGGAAAACAGCCTTTAATTACTTTGGCAGAGCCTATGTATATAGCAGACCCCTCCGATCCGGGAACGATTTTATCACAAAATCCTTTACCGGGAACTATGTTGGCAGAACCTGTTGCCTTGGACTTGGTTGTAAGTAAAGGCCCCACTAATGAAGAAGTAAAAATTCCTGAACTTATAGATATGTCTATTTCAGAACTACTGGCACAATTGCCCCGTACCAGACTTGTTTTTGACTTTAATTCCAGAGAAGCCACTGCAGAAGAAATAGAAGAAGGAAAAATCGGTACCGTTGTTGCTGTAGACACCACAAAAGCCTCTTTGCCAACCTACAGTCATATTGTACTTACTCTTGCAATGCCCAAGGAACCGGTAAAAGATAAAGTCTACGGTATTTTCTCAGCCGAATTACCGGAATATCCTTTCCCGCTGAGCATGGAGTTAACAGCTTTTTCACCGGAAGGGGAGACATATACATTGACCACCTTTACCCATCCCGGCGGTACGGTCACTATTCCTTATGCACTACCGGCCGGCACGGAATTAACCTTACTTGTAGAAGACAGAGTTTCTGCAAGATATATGGTTCCGTCTGTGGAAGAATAAACAGCTGATACATCGAAAAATTATAAAAAACAAAAAAAGCAGGCTTTAACCGGAGATACTTGCAATACCCGCAAGGGATAATGACTAACTCCTTAGTAAGCCTGCTTTTTTGTTATAGTATAGATAAGCTATAGAGTTTGACAGGATTTTACCACTGTCAAACCCTTTGATATTAATGCTCCTCTTTTTTGCCGAAATTCAATTTAGGAAGTACAATTAATCCAAGAACAAAAACAATAAGCGCTGCGATCCAAGCGGCTATAGCATTCAACAAGAAACCACCTACAGTAAATCCGATAAACGAACATACTGCCACGAAAATAGCATAAGGCATTTGAGTAGCAACGTGTTCCAAGTGAGGACAACTGGCACCTGTAGAAGAAAGAATTGTCGTATCTGAAATAGGAGAAGCATGGTCTCCAAAAACGGCACCACCGATTACAGCGGAAATTGAAATCATAGACGCATTTACCAAACCGGCTTGATCCATACCCAGTCCTGATACCAAACCGGTAACAATAGGCATGGCAATCGGAATCATAATTCCGAATGTTCCCCAGCTGGTACCTGTTGCAAAAGAAATGACCGCAGAAAGCACAAAGAGAATGGCAGGAAGGATACCGATAGGGAAACCGCCGTCACTTACCACGTGGGAAAGATACAATCCCAATCCCAAACCATCGTCAGCACGGGGAGACTTAATAATCGTACCGATAGACCAAGCCATGGTAAGAATTATCAAAGCCGGTAACATGGACTGAATACCGTTCTGTAAAGCCTGTCCGCCTTCTTTCAAAGTCAGAAGTCGCCGGGCAAGATAATAAATGTAAGTTGCAGTGATTGTAAAAATAACTGCATACCACAAAGCCATGGAAGAGTCTGTATCGTTAAATGCCTTACCTAAACTCATGGAAGACATGGCTTCTCCCATTGTTTTGATTGTTTCGCCGTCAATGGCACCTAACCATGTAACTACAGGGAAAAATATAATTGCACTGATAATCAACACAATAATAGGGAACAACATATCGATGGGTTTTGCCCGACTGGCAGCAATTTCTTCTACAGAGCCGGAAGCCGGTCCATACAGATCTTCGTTGTATAACTGACCTCTTGCAGCTAACAATTCAGACTGTTTCATGGGACCAAAATCTCTCTTTAAGAAAATGACGGATAAAACCAATAGCAGAGCCAAAAGCGCATATAAGTTGTAAGGAATAGCATGAATAAAGAACTCAAACTCTGTCATGCCTAACTGTTCAAAACCTTGGGCATCACGAACAATAGACATAACCGTCACAACCCAACTGGAAATAGGAGCGATAATACACACAGGAGCTGCCGTTGAGTCCAAGATATACGCTAACTTTGCCCGGGAAACCTTAGTTTTGTCGGTGATAGGTCTCATAACGGTTCCAACCGTCATAGAATTAAAATAGTCATCAATAAAGATAATGATACCAAAAATAAAAGTCATAAACTGGGAACCGGTTCGTGTTTTCAGTTTGGAAGACGCCCATATACCAAAAGAACGGGCAGCTCCTGTTTTAGACAACATACCAACCAACCCGCCCAACAAAGCACAAAAAAGAAAAATGCGGATATTCCATCCATCAGCAAGGGAACCTGCCAACAAGTCCGTTAAATTCATCAAAGCAACGGCAGGATTTCCGCCGGCAACAATCAACGCTCCGGATAAAATTCCCAAAAATAACGATACAATAACATCCTTTGTCAAAAAAGCTAATACAATCGTCAAAAGAGGAGGAATTATACCCCAGATTCCATAGTGATCCATCTAAAACCTCTCAATTTTATAAAAAAACTGACTTATTCTACATAAAAATGAAAATATACACAATATTTTTCTGTATATTAGCTGAAAATAAAACACTTTCACTTAATTTTTATTTTAAAACCAGCAAAATATTGTATGGGCTATTTTTTTATGTTACTATTTGTTTATGGAACGACCTAAAATTTGCTTGTGTCTTACGGAAACCACCATTGCAAAAGACTTGGAAATATTGAACTCCTACAGAAATTGGATAGACATGGTTGAACTACGGGTAGACTGTCTTGAAAATGATGAAAGACTGCACATCAGAAAGTTTCCTCAATTGGCAGGACTTCCCTGTATTTTAACTATCAGAAGGAAAACAGACGGCGGATTTTATGTAGAAGGAGAAGCCAGCAGAACAATGCTTTTTGCCCGAGCACTTGCTTTTGCCAGTCAGGATATCCGAAAAAACTTTGCCTATGTAGATTTTGAAGAAGATTTTCATATTCCCAGTTTGCAGGATGCAGCTTTGGCTTTTGGTACAACTATTATCAGAAGCGCTCATGATATGAACAAACCTATTACCGATATTCCTGCACGTTTGGCACAAATGCGAACGACAGGATATGAGATTCCTAAAATTGCTTGTATGCCTCAGCGTCTGGAAGATGTAACAAAAATCTTTCGACAAACAGCAAACTTAACGGATACACGACAAATTGTTATTGCCATGGGTCCCTACGGACTTCCTACAAGAATTTTGGCAGACAAAATGAATTCCTACCTCACATTTGTCTCTGCCGAAACCTCTTTTGCAAAAAAGAAACTGGGACACATAGATCCTATAACCATGAACAACGTGTATAACTTCCGCTTTTTGCACAAAGATACTGCAATTTACGGTATTACCGGTTATCCCTTGGAAGCCACAGACAGCCCTGTTATACACAATGAAGGGTACAGAAAACACGGTATGAATGCCGTATATATTCCCATTCGTTCTGACAGTATTGAAGAAACACTGCGATTTGCCGATGAATTGGACATCAAAGGTCTTTCCGTAACCGTCCCTCATAAAGAGTCTGTCATTGATCATTTAAGTCAGATTTCCAATGTAGTATATGAAGTTGGTGCATGTAATACCATTCGCAAAGAAAAAGACGGATGGCACGGATTTAATACAGATTCCTACGGCATAAAAGAGGCCATAAAAGATTTTCTTGGTGTAGAAAATTTAAAAAACAAAAAAGTTGCCATTATCGGCGCAGGAGGAGCTGCCCGTGCCGTTGCCCATGCCGTAAAACAACTAAAGGGAAAAGCCTGTATCTTTAACAG
>JAHLFV010000242.1 GCA_018883625.1 Candidatus Treponema excrementipullorum | reverse complement strand
AAAAAACAAAAACTCAGAAGTTTTTCACAGAAACTTTTGAGTGGATTGATGCCTTTATTCAGGCTGCCTTTACTGTAGCATTGTTGAATATTTTTATCGTGCAACTGTATGAAATTCCTTCCGAATCTATGGTGCCGGAATTCCTTATACGGGACAGGGTAGTGGTTTTCAAAACTGCTTCCGGTCCAAGATTTCCCATGTCTGATGTGGGAATTCCCAATATAATGTCCTATGACCGAGGCGATATTGTTGTATTTAGAAATCCCCATTACAGCAAGGACAGACAGTCCGAAGCCCGCTCATTTATTTCTCAGTTAGTGTATACATTGACCTTCACCATGGTCAATCTGAATGTGGATGAAGAGGGGAATCTGAAGGCAGATCCCTTAGTTAAACGAATTACCGGTCTTCCCGGAGAGCAACTGATGATGCAGGACGGCATACTTTATACCCGAACGGCAGATCAACCCCGCTTTACTCCTGTCACGGAAGACAGTACTTGGGCAGAGTGGAATGTAGCTTCATTACCAGAGAATGTGTTGCAAGACGTTCGGGATATCCCTTTGTCGGAATCCATGTATGAAATCATGCTCCAGTGTGAAGAGACCCGAAATGCTCTCCGTTATGAAGATGTCCGTCAGGAAGCATTACGGCTTGCCGATGAATTTGAATCTCTTCGGAACACTCTTTTTGGAGAGGATACTAGTGCCGGAGAAGTGATTAAAAATACAGAGCTCTTTGAATATAATTTTTTCTCTCGGGTAGATGAAATTTCTCGCCGTCTTCTTACAGTTGAAGGAGGAACCAGGTGGTTCCGAGAATATATGACTCGATGGATAGATGCCCTTCCTGTCGATTATGAACAGAATGGAGAGTTCCTGGTGGGAGGTGATTTATATCAAGATGCCAATTTTAGGCTGAATCTTATGGGAAAGTTGGCTTTTGGTCGATTGGTTGTAGAGAATGCCCGGTTGACCAAAGAAAAAGTTCCAGTGGCAGAGTGGAATGCCAATACCGTACGGAAACAAGCTATGAATGACATAGAGATGATTCATCAATATATCACTTTATTGGATTTGCGGAACATGCCTGTTTTCCCTGCCAACAATGAAGACGGCAGTCCCAATTACATTCCTGCTGATAATTATTTTATGATGGGGGATAACCGATTTAATTCTCTGGACATGCGCCATTCTTATGAAGTAAAAATGGTTCCTTTGACCTCTTATGATGCGTATTCTTTGCTTTATTATTCTAACAGTGCTCCGCAATACGTATCCAATAAAGATATTTTAGGAACTACAGTTTTACGATTTTGGCCTTTTAGACGTTTCGGAGTGCCGGGACTTACGGGTAAGAAGGGGTAAAGTACTGGATAATATTAAAATTATCTGTCTTGACATAAAATAAATTTTTATTCATCATAAATTGATTATGGAAGGCAAAAAACTTAGCAGAACATATTTGGAAACATTGCCCTCGGCGGATTTAATTTCTTTGGCAGATGAATACGGTATCGATATACCGGAAAATCTCAACAGAAGGTTTATTATCGGGGAGTTATTGGAAGTAGAAGAAGATTTTGATCACAGAGATCAAGATAATTTTTCTGACAGTGTTCATGGTGTTGCTCCTGTAACACAGCTCCCTAATACTTATAATGAGACACAGATATATGTTGTTTTGCGTAATCCTGTGTGGATTTTTGTATTTTGGGATTTAAAACAGGATGATATTGCTTCTATACAAAGATCATCGCAGTTTGTGTCCTTGAATTTGCGGATTAGTTTTTTTGAAGAAAAAAACTCCGATAAAGTTTTGGATAGGTTTTCTGTTCCTGTGTCTCTTTCCGACAGAGAAAGATATATTTTAATACAACCTGGATATAAAGTACTTCGGGTAGATTTAGTCAGTGAACTAAAAAACGGAAAACATGAATTATTGGCTTCTTCCGAATACATACTCCTGCCTCACGTTTCAGAAAAAATGGTGCAACCTTTGTCAACAGAAAAAATATCTCCCATTTTGGAACAGTCAGGTTTGCCGGATTTGCTTAAGACCCATTATTTGCACCATCGTCAATCTTTTGTATAATTGAGGAAAGGTAATGTCAAAAAAATCTCTTGTATTAACCTTAGTTGCCCACGAAGGTTATTTTAAAAGTTCAGATACTAATGCTATGTCTTTGGGCATGGAGCTGTTTTTTTCCTCCATAACCGATACTTATATTCCTCTGTTAAATATGTTTGAAACTTTGGATTTGGATAATGTTCCCTTTAAGATATCTTTAGTTTTGACTCCTACATTGTGTGCTTTATTATCGGATATGGAGCTTCAGGAAAATTATGTTCAATGGTTGGATAAACTGATAGCTTTAGGCTATAGCCAAATACATAAATTGCGGGAAGAAAAGTCAAAAAAATTAAAAGTTGCCCAAGAAGAATTAGACAGAATTATAAAGACTCGTTTTGATTTTGTAGAAGTATATAAAAGTAATTTACTGGAAGCTTTTAAATATTATGCAGACAGAGACAGTATTGAATTATTGGCAACGGCTGCCACCAACGCTTTTTTGCCTCATTATATTGATTTGCCAGAAGCTATTAACGCTCAAATTGAATGTGGACTTTTGTCGCATAAACACTTTTTTGGTGTAGCTCCTGACGGTTTTTGGCTCCCTGCCATGGGATATACTGCCGGTTTAGAATCTGTTCTGAAAAATTATGGTTTTTCTTATACCATTTTAGATTCTCACGGAGTGTTGTTTGGGGATCCCACCCCCATTAATGGTATTTTTTCTCCTGTCTCCTGCGAAAATGGCTTTAAGATTTTGGCTCAGGATTTTACTGCAGAAAAAGAGCTTGTAGGTCCGGGGGGATATGTTAACAAAGAAATATATCGGGATCAAAACAGAGACATAGCTTTTGAAGCTTCTTCAGAAGAATTGAAAGGATATTTGGAAGAAAATGAGATGCGTCGTTCTTCCGGTTATAAATACTGGAAAAAAGGGGAAGTTAACGCAACCCTTTTATATGAAGAAGACCTTGCAATAAAACAGGCAGAAAAGGACGCAGCACTTTTTGTACAAAAGTATGAAGAAAAATTAAAAAAGGCTGAAAAAACTTTGGGAACAGACAACGTTTCTTTGACCTGTGTTTTTTCTGCAAAGAATTTCGGACAAAACTGGTTTGAAGGTATTTACTGGTTAGAACAGGTTATCAGAAAAGTCGCCGTCAGTGAAGAAATAATTTTGGTTACCGCCTATGATGTAGTTGACAAAAAGAAAGATTTACAGATTGTAACCCCTTTTCTTTCTGCCGCTTCTGGAACAGGTTACGGCGAGGATTTATTGGATACAAAAAATAGTTGGATGTTAAAATATACCCGTAAGGCTTGTCAGCGTATGAACTATATGGCAGATCGTTTTGCCGATGAAACAGGATTGAAGGCCAGAGCTTTGAATATGGCTGCCAGAGAGGTTCTGTTGGCACAATCTTTAGACTGGGCAGATATGGTTCATGACGGAATAGATGCCCAGTATGCTGAAGAGGAATTTAAGAAAAATATTTTAGCTTTTACTACTGTTTTTGATGCTCTAGGAGCTAATTCTATAAGTACCGAGTGGCTTACCAAAATAGAAGCTGAACACTCCGTATTTCCGTGGATGAATTACAGAATGTTCAGCAAAAAGCAGTAATCAGGCAAAAAGTTTTGTAATTTCTCTTAATTCCTGTACTAACGTTTCCATTGATTCCTTTGTTGTAGAAAAACCGAAGGAGAATCTGACACCTCGTGAAGCCAGTTCTTTGTCGATGCCCATAGCTTCCAGTACCGGGCGGCTTATTTTTCGGCTGGAGCAAGCAGAACCGGTAGAGATGGCAATGCCTTTTTCAGATAGAGCCCGAACAAGAACCTGTCCGGGAAGTCCTTTAAAGGCTGCCTGAACTATCCATGGAGAAAAATCTTCGGATGTGCGTTCCGGTATAAGAGTAGCTCCCATGTTTTTAAGAGTGTTTATAAAGTCTGCCGTATATGATTGTTGGCGCAAATAACGCTCGTACGTTGCAGATTGGATTGGGGTAGGTTTTTTGATTTCAAACCGGGAAGCTGTGTCGTTATTTTTTGTCCCATTTTTTGAAAATTCTCCGGCTATATAATATTTTTCCATACAGCGGGATAGAGCCCATGCTCCGGCGATATTTTCTGTGCCGCTTCTTATACCTCCTTCCTGTCCGCCTCCCCGTACATACACTTCCTGCTTTTGTGCCAAATAAAGAAGCCCTACACCTCTGGGACCGCCGATTTTATGTGCACTAAAAGCCGCACTGTCAATTCCGGGATAATTCAAACACAAAGGGACTTTTCCTGCCGCCTGAACACAGTCTACATGAAGTTTGACCCGTCTTTTACCGGTAATCTTAACCTTGTCTTTCAGCATATTTGCAACCTGATATATCGGTTGTAAAGTCCCTATTTCGTTGTTGACTGCCATTAAACACACCAAAACTGTGTCATCGGTTAGTAAATTTTCTATAGTTTGAGGAGAAACTATACCTTGGGAATTAGGTTTTGCTTCAAGGACTTTCCAGCCTTGGTGCTTCAGCATGTGGGCTTGTTCCCGTATAGCTGGATGCTCTATGGCGCTAATGATTACTGTTCCCGGTGCCGGTCTTTGCAAAAGAGCCAAAAGAGGAATATGGTCAGATTCTGTTCCTCCACTGGTAAAATACAAGGTTCCGGCATTGACTCCCAAGGTTGTTGCACACCGTTCTCTAGCTTCTTCCAAAATCTTTTTGGATTCACTTCCTTGCAAATGCTCGCTAGAGGGATTTCCGTAATATGTTAAAGCTACTTCTGTAGCTTCCCTACAAATATCTTCATCTACAGGAGCCGTGGCAGCCCAATCAAAGTATAAATCTTTTGTAGTTTTCATTTTTTAATCCAAAAGTACCTTTATAAGCATATCCTCCGGCACTTCCTCAACAAGAGTGCTGTTTATTTCTCGTTGAAGGATACAACGAATTTTGGAGCTGGTATTTTTCTTGTCTTTTTTCATGGCAGCAAGTAGTTTTTCTGGAGCTGCCTGGGGTGAAATACCGGCTGATTCCAAAGCGGGATGGTATGCCTTTGTCTCCCATCCGTATTTTGTTAAAACTTCTTGTACTTCATTCCTGTATTCCGGTTCGCAGTGACCTAATAACACTGATAACTCCAAAGCCCGTCCCATACCCCAAGCTATGGCAGCTCCGTGGGTGATTTTTCCCAAGCCGGCACAGGTTTCCAATGCATGACCGAAGGTATGTCCGAAATTCAACTGCATCCTCAAACCTGTTTCCGTTAAGTCTTTTTCTACAATATTTGCTTTTGCTATAATACATCTTCGGATGAGCTGTCCTACAATATCCTTATCTCGGTTTTCGATTTCTTCATACTGGTTTTGAAGTATGTAAAACAGCTTGGGGGCGTACAACAATGCCGTTTTTAATGTCTCAGCTAATCCTGAATTGTACTCACTTTCCGGCAGTGACTGAATAAAAGCTCTGAAAATATGGATCTTTGAAGCCGGATAAAAGGTTCCTATCATGTTTTTGTAACTGTCAAAGTCGCATCCGGTTTTGCCTCCAACAGAAGCATCTACCATGGATAAAAGGGTCGTGGGAACCAGTTCCAACTGAGCCCCTCTTTTAAAAATGGAAGCTGCAAAGGCCGTCATATCGCAAATGACACCGCCACCGATACCGACAAACAGCCCTGTACGCTGCAGTCCCGCATCCAAAGCGGTAGCAACAATTTTCAAAACACTATCGATAGTTTTAAAAACTTCCCCTGCACCCAAACATACAAGGGTATCGCTTCCCACTTGGTAGCTGCGGTTAACTTCTATGTCATTACAATCATCTATATCAAAATCCCGAAGAAAATCCTGCATAAAGGGAAGTGTTGCTACTGTAATATCCGTTACAAAACATCGTCCGGTGCCGGACCTCCCCGGCAAAAAAATATCCCGAGGATTGGCTTCACTGTCAAAATCGTGAAAAAAAACTTGTGTCTTATCTGTTCCCGGGTGAACAGCACTGTAAGAGTGGGAAAAAATATCTTGTGTCATGAGGTTATTTTAATATGTTTCCTCATCCATGGCAAGAAATTTTTCTTTAACTTGTCGAACTCGGGTAATTTCTCTGTTTAATATTTTTTCGTAATCTAATTCGCCGGTAGTTATTCTGAACAATTCATCTTCCCAATTTTGTACATCTGTCAAATATAAAAACTGAAAACTGCCGGCACCGGCTTTTTCTGCCCACAGCTTTGCTTCTTCCCAATAGTATAGACCGGCAACATAGCAACTTTCTGTTTTTTCCAAATCCCGAAGGTATTCTTCCTTCCATGGAGCATCATAAAAGTATGCAACATTTTTATCCCAAATACGTCCCAGTCGCATGTGCTGTTCTATAAGTTTTAAGTTTAAATGCATCATAAACAGATAACGGTATTTTTCCCAGTCTTTTTCGTTTTCTATTTTTGCCAAAGCATACTGGGGATTTGCAAAGTCAGCTTTTATTGCCTTCTCCAAATAGTAAATATTTTCCATTACGTCATCGGGATACTGTTGATAGTGTATGTGAAACAACCGATAGTACTGCTCTTTAAAAGTCACAAGGTAGGAAGAAAGACTGCTGACCCCTGTAAAAAAAAGAATTAAGAGAATAATTATTTTTTTTGTCTGTTTTGAAAAACCCAAAGTCTTCACCCTTGTAGTATCGGCATTTCCTGTAATACAGTCCAAATTTTTTCGGAAAGTTTTTCTATGGATTCTGTGGCATCCAGTCGAATTATGTGCATACCCGTTTGTAATGTTTCGTAGTATGAAATGATTTTTTCGTATTGCCGAGCCGTTGCTTCCAAAAAATCTTTCTTTTCGTATATTTCAGTAACATCTCTTTTTTCTATTCGTTTTAAAGATGCCTGAGGTGTAATTCTAAAAAAGAACAGATATTCCGGTAACGGAAAATCCTGATTCAGTTTACGGGGAAGTTCTTCGCCACAGGTTATACTTTGATAGGCCAAACTGGAGAATACATATCTGTCACTTATAACCAATTTGCCTGAGGTACAACTTTCTACAATGCCACCAGTACCGTATACATGCTCCTGTCTGTCGGCTGCAAATAAAAAAGCTGTGGTTTCCGGAGTAAGTTTTTCATCTCCACGAAGCACCGAGCGGAGAAATCTGCCGGTGGACAAAGTAGTAGGCTCTGCCGTGTACACTGTTTTCTCCGGTGATAATCTGTTTTTCAACAAGTTGAGTTGGGTAGATGTTCCGGCGCCATCTATACCTTCCAATACAATAAAATTTTTTAAAATCATGAAAAAACCTACCAATTCTTACGAAAATTCACTATAGTGTAACTGGGTTGCGATTTCAATGAAGTCAAAATTTTTAAAAATAGGCATCAGCACAATTCTTTCTCTTTTGCTTTTGGCTTCCGTAATAGCTATAGCTTACCCTATTATTGATTCTCTGACAACAAACCTTATCTCTGTACGTGATCAGTTTTTGGAGTCTTTTCAGGAAAAAACAGGGCTCCGTATTACCTATAAATCCGTTTCACCCTCTTTTTTATCGGGTTTTAAAGTAAGAGGTATAACTATTTATGATGCCTCAGCCGACGTTCCTGTTTTGTCTATTGATAAGGCTTCTTTAGGTATCAGATTACGGGAATTATTTTCCGGAAACTTTGACAGAGTGTTTTCAAAACTGATTGTACAGGGAATTTATGTGGAATATGACTCTGTGGTCAACACCGATATCGTACAAAAAATACAAAATTTATTACCTAAGACTAGTGAAGAACCTTCTCAAAAACAAGAACAAACCAATGCTCTGCCAAGTATTTCAATCCCTTTTGATATTGCTATTCAGGATGTCAATATTCATTATAAAGACGCCTATATGGATGTCCTCGTTACTTTGAATAAAATAAATCTTACAGAAAGCATCAACGAGTATTTTCTCAGTATTCAGACTGAAAGTCAAATATATGTACAACTTGAAGAAAGCCTTTTGGACTCTTTGCCTCAAGAATTACAGGAAGGATTAAAAGAATTTTCTGTGTCTTTAGGAATAGATGCTTCCATTACATCGGAATTAACAGGTAGTTCTGCCGGTATAAAAATAACTTCTGTGGATAGTGCTGCCTTTGATGTAGCCCGTACCAGTTTGTTGCTGGAATATAGGGATGAGTTTGTCCGGCTTTCAACTATCCGCAGTGTGTTACCTTTTTCTATACTGGGTGAATATGAGCTGGCTACAAATATCATAAGAGTCAGAACAGAGATGGATAATTTTGATCCATTTTCTCTTATTTTCCCTAAGCAAAGAAATGATTTACTGGAAAAAATAAAGGGAACGACTATATCCGGTACTTATGGCATAGAATTTAACATTAAAACTTCTCAATTTGACTATAACGGTAATGGTAAACTTTTTGTACCACCCACTTTGTATCCTCAGGGTGTAACCTTGGGATACGATTTCTATGGTGATTTGGATATGGTTCACATAAACAATTTTACCGCAAAGGCTACAGACTTAGAACTGGCATTTAACGGCAATTTTAATATTGGTACTTTGCAGCCCTTCGGTGTGGTGCAGTTAAAACGATATACCTTACCTTCCGGTACTGACATTTCGGCAGAAATGTATTTGGATCCCTTAAAAAAAGGATTCACCTGTTTTATTCCTCAACTTTTTGTGAATGAAAAAATTTTTACCGCCGTACAGTTAGATGTTATTCCTGATTTAGTGAATAAATATATTGATTTTTCTTTTGAAGTTTCTGATTATTCCCGGATAGAGTACGGATTGCCGGGTATAATCTCTATAGCGGGAAGTTTTTTGTATGATACACAACCCTATGTGCAGGCAGAACTGAGTATAGAGAATTTTTTTATTCAGTCAGCAATAGATACAGCTGCCTTGATATTGCCTGAAGAGCAAAGACTGTCTCTTGAAAGCCTAAGTAGCACTTTGTCTCCCTATATTACAACCAATGAAATATATGTTGCCACAGATTTTTCTTCCGTAACATATAATGCTCCTTACTGGATTCTC
Organism: Candidatus Treponema excrementipullorum; assembly: GCA_018883625.1. GTDB lineage: Bacteria > Spirochaetota > Spirochaetia > Treponematales > Treponemataceae > Treponema_F > Treponema_F excrementipullorum. The sequence continues at coordinate 11,509 of JAHLFV010000242.1, read as the reverse complement.
GCCGACACAAACAACGATAATAACTTGTTGATTTTTTCTTTTACCGGAAATGAAACAACAGTAAATCTGTCCCAATTTGATTTGTTGTTTTTTGGTCATAATCTTCAGTTAACGGCAGATATGGATTTTGACAGCGACTATTCCCAAGGATTTTTTACGGCAGAGGCTGCTGTTAATTCTATTCCGTACTCCTTTACCGGTTCTTATATGGCAGGTGCCTTTGTCAATATATCCGGAAGTTACGGCTTGGAAGCTTCTGTACTGTTCGGTAATGAAGACAACGGATATGTCATGGACGCCAGTGTCAGTGCTTTGGGAGTTCCTGTAGCTTTGCAAGATTTACTGTTTTTATGCAGTTTTGATGCTACCGGAAGCATACCGTTAAGGGATATTTCCTCATTTTATTTTAATTTTAACAATTTTAGCATTGCAGAAACCTCGGGAACTATTCCTACTGAACCATCCCTGGAATTTAAGGGAAATATTACAAATTACGGTTTTGCTATCGATGAGATGGTATATACCGACACTGTTTCGACGTTGCAGGGATCCGGCGGTCTTATGTGGAATATACTTGATAATACTTTAGAATCTGCCGGATTGAATTTGTCTTTGTTTAATTTACAAGATGAGGAAGAATTTTATCAAATCAATTTCAGTGTTTCAAATCCCACGGGAAAATCTCTGGAAGAGTATGAGCCCTTAAAAGATTTATATTTTTCTTCTCAAATACAAATTTCCCACTTTCCTATGGCTCGTGTATTGACTGCTCAAAGTCAGGAAAACACTATAAATGCTGTTTTTACCGCCATGGGAACTATGGAAAATCCCTTTATCAATGCCCAGATACAGCCGTCATCTTTTTCTGCCGGAAACGTACCCGTGGAATTTGCTTCCACATTGCGGTTAGAAGACGGAGTTTTTTATGTTGATGATACACAACTACTTATGGGCGCACAAAAAATAACGGATATTTCTGCATTTTTTTCTATTGTGGATTTTGCCGGACAATTCCATGCTCGGTATAATGCCGATATAAGTAATGCCTATAAGGTTGACATTCCCTTAACTCTTACGGTGGAAAGCTCTCTCAGTGAGTTGGCTAAACAAAATCCCCATCGGGAACAGCCGGATTTTATTGAGTCTGTTATGACTTTAACAAAAGGATTGCCGGAATACGTTAGTTTAAACGCAAAGGCTTCGTTAAAGGGAAATCTTTTTGAAGAAAACGGCGATATTTCCATTACCTTTGTCAGGGTTCCCGGAGTCATCATGGTTACTTCAGATAATGATCTGGGAATATCCGGTGCTTATTACGATTCCGGCATTGTTGATTTTACGCTGTCAGGAAAAATGCCTCTCCACGCATCCATAAACGGAACTGTCATAGGAAACGCTATGGATATATATATAACCAATATCCAGTCTGATATCTCCAAGTTTACTAAATTATTATCATATCCTTACATTAAAGCTCACGGCGGTTTAGTCAGCGGAGAACTTCGTATTGGCGGTGTATTTACCGATCCCGAATTTAACGGTGATGTGGTGGTACAAAATCCCGTGATCAGTTGTCCCGATTATGTGCCTGATTTGATGAAGTCTGATGTTATGGATGTTGTTATCCGTAATAACCGTTTAACTGTTCATGATCAGGTATTTACGGTAAAAAAAGGCAAAGCCATTTTAGACTTAGAGTTGGTAATGGATAGATGGTTTTTAGACTATCTAAAGTTGTGGATAAAAACTCCTACAGGTGTAACAGTGCCGGCAAAAGTCAACATCTCCTCAAATCCCGGAAGTAACAGTGGCTTGACAGTTTTGGTTGAGGGTAATTCTACCTGTGATCTTGACATGACTATAACTACCACAGCCTTTGACTTAAAGGGAACTTTCTTTACGGAAGACTTAGAGATAAATATTATAACAGATGTGCTGGGATTACAAAAAAAACAGAATAACGATGTAATTTATACAAATCCGAACAAAGATTATTCTGTGACCCTCGATATGGAATTAACTACAGGTCAGCATGTAGAGTTGATATATGATCCCATTTTACGGGGTTTGATAGCTCCCAATACAAATGTAAAATTTACCTTTGACTCTATAACTCAGGATGTAACTATAATCAGCGACGTTGTTCTTAGGGGAGGAGAGGTCACCTATCTGAATCGAAATTTCTACATCCGTGAAGGTCGGATTATTTTCTCCGAAATAAATTCTTTAGATCCGCTCATAACCATCAGAGCTGAAATTCGTGAACAGGATGTTAACGGAGAGCCTGTCAGAATTACCATGAGTGCAGAAAATCAACGGTTAAGTGACTTTAATCCAACATATACATCTTCGCCGCCTAAGTCAGAGATAGAAATTATGACTATCTTGGGGCAGGCATTTACCGGAGATATTCAAAGTGGCTTGGACATTCTGCTTACAGGGGTTGACTACGGAGTACAGGTATTCCTTCTCCGTAAAATGGAAAATGCATTGCGTGATTTCTTGAATTTTGATATATTTTCTCTCAGGACGATGGGCTTGCAAAATACACTTAAACAGTTGTTAACTACCAATGCAGAAGGCGGAAATCGTCTGACGATTGGTAACTTTCTTGATAACACAACTGTTTACATTGGGAAGTATTTTGGTAGTTCTATTTACGCCGATGCTATGTTCCATTTTGCTTATGATGAAGACAAGGTTTTAAGTGGACAGTCCAATACGGGATTGGTTTTCCAACCTGAAATCGGTTTGGAAATGGACTCTCCCATAGGAGCTATTCGTTGGAGTATTGCTCCTGAGATTGGTACTACAAATAATCTTTGGGTACCATCTACTTCCATTAGTTTGTCGTGGAAATTTACTTTCTAAGGAATAGGTATGGTTATTAAAAGTAATGTTCGGAAGATACTGGCTTTTATACTGGCAGTGTGGTGTTCGATGGCTTTATGGTCTCAAGATTCTTCCGGCTGGTATTACGGTAAAAAAATAAGAGCCGTAAATTTTGAAGGTTTGAATCACATTACAAAAATGGATCTAGCCGGAGTTATAGATCCTTTTATCGGATTGGAATTTACTGATGAAGTATATTTGGATCTCTTAAACCGTGTTTATGCTTTGGAGTTTTTTGACGACTTTACTCCTGTAGCTTTACCGGGGGACGAAAAAGGAAATTCTGTTATCATCCAATTCACGGTAAAGGAAAAGCCGCACGTTTCAGAAATTAAATTTGTTGGTAATCAACAATTACGAACGGCTGAACTGAAAGAAGCCACTTCTATCAAAGTTAATGATATTTACACTGAAAGTAAAGTGTCTTTGGATGAACGAGCTATCAGAGATGCATATCTTAAAAAAGGTTATACCAATGTAAAAGTATCATCTTCCGTAGAAAAGTCGGAAGAAAGTGTTTCCATTACATTTACCGTTTCTGAAGGACGTTCTACTGTTGTAAAAAGTATTACCTTTTCCGGTAATTCGGTAGTTACAAGCAAAACTCTGAAAGGACTTCTTTCCATGAAAGAAGTTGGTATTTTTACAAAAGGGGCTTTTCAAGCTAGTCAGTTAGAAGCAGATAAAGTCGCAATTTTGGAATACTACAATAACAGAGGTTATATTGACGCAGCTATTTTGGATGTAGTCAAAACAGAAACGTATAACGAAGAAAATAACAGTAATGAGTTAGTTATCGAATTCGTAATTCAAGAAGGATCTCAATATACTTTTAAAGATATTACATTTACGGGAAATACCATTTTTTCAACGGAAGAATTACGGGGATTAGTAAAATTAAATTCCGGTGATGTATTTAATATGTCAAAGTATCAAGCCGGTTTGGTGGCTGTTACCGATTTGTATTTTGAAAGCGGATACACTTCTAATTATTTTAATCCACAGGTAAGTAAAAATACGGAAACAAAAGAAATCTCTGTTGCATTTACCATTGTGGAACGTCCCAGAAGCCATATAGAAAACATAGTATTAAAGGGCAATGAAAAAACAAAAGATTATGTTATTTTGCGGGAACTTCCCATTGAGTCAGGAGATATCTTTTCAAAAACAAAAGTAACAAACGGTTTGCGTAATCTGTACAATTTGCAGTTCTTCTCAGCTATCGTACCGGATATTGTGGCAGGTTCTGAAGAAAACTTGGTAGACTTGGTATTGAATTTGGAAGAACAGTCTACAACTGCTATAGAATTCGGTGTTACTTTCTCCGGTATTGCGGATCCGGATGCTTTCCCTGTTTCCCTGTTCTTTAAGTGGCAGGATTCCAATGTTTTTGGTACCGGTAAATCGATTTCTGCTAATACCACCCTTTCTACAGATAGTCAGTCTCTCAGTTTGGGGTACAGCGATTCATGGCTTTTCGGTCTGCCTGTAAGTATCAGTGCCAGTGCAGGTATTTCCCATAATGCCAGAAGTACTCTTAGGTCCGTTGTACTCCCCGACGGTAGTGTAAACAATACTTCTTACTATATGGATTATAATCAATTGTCTATCAATTTAGGAACTTCTGTAGGACGGCGATGGAGTCCCGGCTATGCAATTTATTCATTGACCGGAGGTGTCCGAGGAGAATTAATTAAAAACTTTTATGATAGTTCTGTGTACACTCCGGCAGATTCTACATTGGCTGCTTACCAAAAGAATTGGGGATTGCAAAATTCAGTGTGGGTAGCCGGTTCTATAGATATGCGTGATTTAAGCTATGATCCTTCCAAAGGATGGTTTACCAGCCAGCAGTTTACATGGACAGGATTTATTCCGGGAGTGGAACAAGAGTTCTTTTTGCGTTCAGATACAAAACTGGAAGGGTATGTAACACTTCTGGATTGGGCAGTTTTTGAAAGTTGGCATCTGAAGTTTGTATTGGCAGGTCTTTCTTCTCTGTCATTCCTGCAACCCACACCTAATTCTCCCATAAGTTCGGTAAATAAGCTGTACATTGACGGTATGTTTACCGGTCGCGGGTGGACATCTCTGTATTCAACAAAAAAAGGTAATGCATTGTGGAACAACACGGTAGAACTTCGTATGCCCGTAGCTCCCGGTATTTTCTCTTTAGACTTTTTCTTTGACGCTGCGGTAATCAAAGATACAGCTGCCGGTTTCTTTACCGAGTTATCTTCCAATGATGTATACTACAGTTTTGGACCGGGATTCCGTTTCTCTTTGCCTCAGTTCCCCTTGAGAATGCTTCTTGCCAATACTTTCCAAATAATAGACGGCAAGACAGTGTGGGGTAACGGAAAAGGTCCCGAATGGGCTTTTGTTCTTTCATTTAACATAACAAACAGATAAGGTGGACATAATGAAAAAATACTTTTTATTTGTAGCATTTTTTGTTTCTCTTGGTTTTATCGCCTTTGCTGCCGACTTACCGGATCAAATTACCCGTTTCGCTGTTATCGATACTGCTCGGGTTTATGATGCGTACTACAAAGATTCAACTCCCATACGAAATTACGAAGCAAAGAAGGCTCAGTTTCAGGCAGAAATCGATAAACAGGTGGAAGCAATCCGTCAGTTGCAGATTAAGCTTAACGAATACAAGCAAAAGAATGATCAGGCAAATGCATTAAAGATGGAAGCTCAGATTTCAGAAAAAACAGCTATTCTTACAGAGTACACAAAAGCAAAAAACATTGAATTGGAAAATTTGAAAAACTCTCTAAAAAGTTCAGACCAGTTTTATCAGTCTTTGTATGATGTTCTGGAAAGAATTGCAGAGGAGGGTGGATATACCATGGTTTTGAGTTTACAGGATACAAGTTCTATTTTGTGGTACAGCCCCTCTGTGGATATTACAAACGATGTTATCAGAAGATTAGGCCTGTAATATTCCATGGCTGAATTGACTCCCATGATGCTCCAATACAAATCCATTAAGGAGCATCATCCTAATGAGGTTTTGTTTTTTCGTCTCGGTGATTTTTACGAAATGTTTGGCGAGGATGCTTTGGAAGTATCCCGTCTTTTAAATTTGACCCTTACTCACCGAGCAAATCAACCTATGTGCGGTATTCCTTATCACGCTGCTAAAATTTATATTGCACGGCTTTTGCGGTTAGGGAAAAAAATCGCTATTTGTGAGCAAACAGCCATGCCCCAAGGTACAAGAACCTTGGCAGAACGAAAAGTTGTGGAAGTTATTACACCCGGAACTGCAGTAGAAGAGGAGTATTTGGAGCAGTCTGTCCACAATTACTTAGCAGCTCTTTCCTGTAGCAGGGGTAAAGCCGGTTTTGCATTTATCGATGTAAGTACCGGTGACTTTTCTGCTACCAGTTGGAACTTATCTGATATGGCAGCAGAATTTTCCAAGGAAATCGGTCGCTGCAGTCCCCGAGAATTATTATTGCCCTTGTCTTTAAAAGAGCAACCGGTAGTACAGAACGTATTATCCAATTACAGTACTATTTCTATTTCTTATTATCCCGACTGGCATTTTTCTCAGGAGCTGTCTTTTAAGCAACTTACACAACAATTTAATACGGTAAATTTACGCTCCTTTTCTCTTTCGGAAAATTCCCCGGAAGTTCCACCGGCAGGTTTTTTGTTGAATTATCTGGAAAAAAATTATAATTCAACGTTGCCTCATATTACCGGGATTCATATATATAAAGACAGCGACTTTGTTGTTATAGACGACTCATCCCGCAGAAATTTGGAAATAGTATCCAACCTTAGGGATGATTCCGTACAATATACACTTTTGGAATCGGTAAATTATGCGTCAACATCCATGGGCAAACGTCTTATCCGGTCGTGGCTTCTTACACCTTTAAAAAACAAAGAGAAAATCGATACAAGGCAGAATTTAGTCAAAGACTTTGTGGACAACAGAGATGTGCTTAAAAGGGTCAGGGAACTGCTTTCTTCTGTTTTAGACATAGAACGGTTAGCCGGTCGCATTGCCATGGAAAGAGCCCATGCAAAAGATTTGCAGGCTTTGCGGGCCAGCTTGGAACATTGGATAGAAGTCAGACAAGTAATGGAACCTATCCACTACATTACAACTGATACGGAAAAAGCACAAAAAATAGCAGAAATTATTTCCCACAGCATAGTAGATGACCCTTCTACCGTTTTAACAGAGGGGCGGTTGATAAAAGACGGGTGGTCAAAAGATTTAGATCACTTAAAAACCATACAGCGGGATTTTAACAGTATTTTAGATTCGTACGTTGAAGAAGAAAAAGCCGCTACAGGGATAAATAATTTAAAAGTCAGATACAACCGTATTTCAGGGTATTACATTGAAGTTTCAAAGGGAAAATTAGACAGTGTTCCCTCTCATTTTATTTTAAAGCGTGCACTTGTAAACGGCGACAGATATACAACAGAAAAATTGCAGGAACTGGAGCAAGAGCTCAGTTCCGCCGGCATAAAAATTATTGAAGAAGAAAAAAAATTGTTTTTGGAAATCAGAGACAAACTTGCACAGGAATTGAGTTATCTCTTTCAGATTGCTTCCGAAGTTGCCTATACTGATGCCATTGCTACTTTTGCCCACGCAGCAATCCAGCATAACTGGATTCAACCGGAAATTGTTGAGTCAGGAGAATTGGAAATTGTTAAAGGAAGACATCCCGTTGTTGAAATGCACCTACCTTCCGGGGAGTTTGTGCCCAACGATGCATATTTTGATGAGTCAAAATATTTTGCTTTGATTACCGGTCCCAATATGGCTGGTAAAAGTACCTATTTACGTCAGACCGCATTGATAACGTTGTTGGCACAGGTGGGTTCTTTCGTACCGGCGGAAAAAGCTCGCATAGGTATTGTGGATAAGATTTTCTGCAGAGTAGGAGCTTCCGACAATCTTGCTCGGGGAGAATCAACCTTTTTAGTGGAAATGACGGAAACCGCTCATATATTGCGTTCTGCAACAAAGAACAGTCTTGTTATTATGGATGAAGTAGGGCGGGGAACTTCTACAGAGGACGGTTTATCTATTGCGTGGGCTGTTTCTGAATATATTTTAAATACTCTACAGTGTAAAACACTGTTTGCCACTCACTACCATGAATTGACAAGAATGGAACATCCGGCTCTTGTGCCTTTGTGTTTGGATGTTTTAGAGCAGGAAGGGCAGGTCATTTTCTTAAAGAAAATCAAACCGGGGTCAGTGGCAAATTCCTACGGTATCCATGTAGCTCAATTGGCAGGACTTCCTGCTGCAGTGATTCAACGGGCACAGGAATTTCTAAAACATCAGGTATCTTCTATTCTTGAACCCATTGAAGCCGATTTTTCCGTTAAAACAGAAACTGAAACTGCTGCGAAAAATACTGAAATCAAGCCTGTTGCTCCGGGACTTTTTTCTGACGAGGAATTGATTCTTGATGAAATTCTCTCGACTGATACCAATGCTTTGACACCTATAGAAGCACTTTTGTGCATTTCCCGATGGAAAAAAACACTTTCCGGTGAATAAAAAGTGAGTTAAAAGCCAATTTATCTGTATTTTTGCCTATAATATTTACATGAGATTTTTGTTATCCCTAAAATATTATATGGACATAGGTCTTTCTTTTCTGCTAGGTGGTTGCGAGTGTATATGTTGCGGAACAATATCCTATGTGGGCCCGATTTGTCCACGGTGCCAAAACAATAGACTCTTAACTTGGGTTCCTGCTTCTCACCGGTGTTCTTGTTGCGGAAAAGAATTGATTTCTGAAATAGGTACCTGTACCGGCTGCAGAGAAAAAAATCTTCTGGTTCATGTAAGCAAGATGTTGCCTCTTCATAATTACAGCGGTTGGAAAAAAGAATTATTGTTTCTTTGGAAATCTGCGGATACACGACAGCTTTCCAGGGTTTTTGCCCGAGTTTTTTCTTCCGCCCTTGTAAAAGAATTAAATCCCGACAAAGTAATTCCTTTGGTTCCTGTTCCTCCCCGTCCGGGAAAAATCAGAAAAAAAGGTTGGGATCAAATACAGGATATATGTAAATACCTAAAAGCCGACGGTTTTAGTATACTGCCTCTGTTGGAGAGAACAAATGTTCAGCAACAAAAAAAGCTCAACAGACAAGGCCGTTTGGAAAATTTGGGAAAAACCTACTCGATTCACAAAAAAAATATCCGTATCTACGGCGTACCCAAACAAGCAATCATTATTGACGATATTTTAACCACCGGAGTCACCCTTGAAACCTGTGCCGGTGCATTAAAAGAAGCCGGCGTTGAATCTGTGTTTGCCTGTACACTGTTTGCTGTGTGCTGAACAGCAACGCCAGGTAAAGCCGAGTGACTGCAACGCTGGACAAGCTGAGAGCAATGTAGGCGGGGTACACGGCAAAGGCATTAGACAAGCGGAAAAATGTAAAAACCCCGCATGCCCTGTCATTCCAAAACGTTCGGTCATTTCGAGGACGCAGTCCGAGAAATCTTAGAAAACAATCCAATTAGTGCTGTACCCATCTTCTGTACTTCGCACTGTTTGTACGGGGTGTGTACTTACAGAATTCTGCTTATCAACACGTGCAGACTGTTGTACCTCAAGGCTCTACCCGTCAGTACGTGTTCTGGTATAATAAAGTTGTAACAGAGTCCAAAAACTATTTTTATGACAATGCTTTTGAAATCGCATCGCCAATACCTTTTGTTCCTGTTGTTTGTTGAACGGAATTGTTTGTATTCATTTCTGTTCCTGTGATTGTAGGACTGAAAAGTATTTTCCCCGTTCCGCGATAGACATTTACTAAACCTTCGCCGTTAATCATTGAACCGGTTATCGTTTTTGATGAACGTTCGACGGTAAATTTTAAGCTTCCCGACCAAGCTATTGCCAGGTTTCCGTCAATCTTGAAAACATCGTCTTGCAATTCAATTTCATAAAGTTCAGTGCGCGGAACAGGGCTTTCAAATACTGCATATCCATTTCCAGATAGTACAAGATTAAAAATCCCCTCACCACCTGCTATTGCAGAAGAAAGGTTGTCGCGCATAATAACACTTTCTTGTAATGTGCCGTCACAAGCAAGAAAAAGCCCATCTTGCATTACACAACCACTTGAACCCCAAGCTCCTATATCCTCAATTAAGAGATGTTGATAAGTAGGTTCAAGCATAAGCAAACCGTTACCACGATAGAGTGGTTTTGCAGTGGATTCTCCTGTAACTGCACTATTTATTATGCCTTTTAAGAATCCGCCCACGCCTTTTATGCCAGTTTCTGATTCAATATTGCCAGCAATCCATTGCATTGCACCCGCTTGAGTTTTTACACTGTTTCCATTAAGGGTACAAAGTACTTGACGTTTTTTACAGTTCATTTGTCGCATAAAATACGCTAAAGGTGCCTCTGTGGGTACAACGCTCAAATCCTCCTGATGTTCAAAAACCGTAAAACAACCCATTTTTTCTGTTTGGATAATGTTTTTGTTGTCGAGTAAATTTCTTATTTTACAAAACATTTTTAACCTCTCCGAAATTTATCTTAACTTAGAAGATGATTGTATTTACCTATGTAGTGCCTGTCAATAATCGTTCGCAATTTACTTAGTGAAAAAAGCCTCAAAACCATCATGCCATGTTGAACAGAATCTCCCTTAAGATGGACAAACTTCTGTTCCCCATGTAAATTCTGTTTTATATTTTGGACATTGTTTCATAGTATTTCTCCTTTCATTTTCCTAATAAACATACCATATATATTACTTTTAAGGTAATCTTTTGTATATAATAAGCTATAAAATACAGAAAGTCAACAAAAATATTACCTATTATTAACAATAAAAAGTAAATTTCAACTATTTATTAGGTTATTTTTGATAAAAACCAAAGTTATACTCACTATGTATGGATATAAAAAAAATATTCGGGGAAAATTTAAAGAAATATAGAAAGCTTAAAAAATTTACACAAGAAAAACTTTCAGAAAAAATTGATATTTCACCTAAACACTTGAGTCTGGTTGAAAACGGTGCAGCATTCGTTTCTGCAGAAGTTATTGAGCGGCTTTCCGATGTCCTTAAAGTACCTGCTGCTTCCTTCTTTTACAATGAAGAGGAAAATGTGGGTGGAGAAAGTTTTTTGCGCCGAATCGATATCATTGTGGAAGAAGAACTTTATTCAGCAATGAAAAGCATAAAAACACGGGTGCGAGAGTAAAATTTACCCTATATTCTTATGGAATATTGAACGTGCTGCACCAAATCAGAGCCATTTCTAGGTTTGTAAATGTTTTCTCCGCATCGCAGAGAGAGATACTATACACACAAGATAGTTTCAGATTTTTTCTCCTGTATGAAACACTTAGTTTCACAGTAAGAAACAGTTTGTTTCATAGTCAGAAACCGGGGGTTCACTTAGATAAAGATACCACATCAATAATCCCACGCTGACTTTTGCTCAACCGATACAGCCAGAGGGCTGGATAACAAGAAAAGGCGGTATGCGCCCCGTGGAGGGGTAGCGTACCGCCTTTTCTTGTGGGGGTTTCCAAAGGGGGCAACGCCCCCATTTGGCACACGACTTTGCGAAGCAAAGTGTAGTGTG
>JAHLFV010000241.1 GCA_018883625.1 Candidatus Treponema excrementipullorum | reverse complement strand
CACCCTTACGAGCTCTAGTACCTGAAACTAGCGTGTCTACCATTCCACCATCCGGGCAATCGTACATGCAAATGATACAAAGAAAGTTTCTCACTGTCAAGTAAAAACCAATCTGAAACAAAAACTTTTTAAAAGTCTTTGTTTTTTTAATCCTTATACACCCGAGGAACACGTTTATCTATGCTACAGGTAATTTCATAAGAAATAGTATCTGTGTGCTTTGCTATATCCTCTGCTGTTTGCAATGCCCCTTGACAGATTGGTCCAAAAATTATAACTTCATCCCACCGAGAAACTGCATCATCATTACCTAAATAAATCATGCACTGATCCATGCAAATCCGTCCGCAAATCGGATACAGTTTTCCCCCAATTGTAACCTTTAATGAATCACCATATCTCCGGAGTAATCCGTCAGCATATCCTACAGGTAGAACCCCTACTTTACAGTCTTCAGGGGCGATCCACCGGCGACCATAAGAAATGCTGTCTCCTTTTTTGACGTTTTTGACTGCAACAATACTGCTTCGAACTTCCATGAGAGGTTCTAAATGGATACCACCGGGAACATGTTTTGCAAGATATTCTTCCGTTATGTCTCCGGGATAGTATCCATAAGTAATAATACCGGGACGCACCATGTCAAAATGGGCCTCAGGATACATAAAAATTCCTGCAGAATTGGCAGCGTGACAAATACCGGGATCAATTCCCAAAACCTTGATTTCTTCAATAGCCTTTTTAAAAAGAGCAATTTGCCTATTAGTATACTCTATATCTTCTGGCACCAAAGAATCTGAAACAGCAAAATGGGTAAAAACACCGTCCAAAGTAAGTCCCTGGGAGTTTACAATCAGCTTTGCCAATTCAGCACTGTCTTCTACCCTGCACCCAATCCGTCCCATTCCGGTGTCGATTTTCAAATGTACGGGAATCTTCCGCCCCATGGCGGTGGCCGTCATATTTAACATTTTTATCAGCTCTGAATCAAACAGAGCCGGTGTAAGGTTTTGTTCTATTATCTCTGTAAATTCTGAAGGTTGTGGTAAACTTAACACCAAAATCGGTACCGTAATGCCGGATTTTCTTAACTCTACCCCTTCGGAAACGGCGGCCACCGCCAGATAGTCGGCGCCGCATTCTATGGCTGTATGGGCAACCGGCACAGCTCCGTGACCGTAAGCATCGGCTTTAACAGGAATACACATCTTTGTTGAAGAACTCAGTACTTTCCTGATTTCACTTATATTTTTTCTCAAATGACTCATATATATATTTGCAAAAGTGGCTCTCATAATAGATTATAATAGTGATTAGTAAATTTCTAATCAACTGCTATTGTAAAAAAGAGTGGTTATGTTTAGAATGATAAATCGATACTAAAAAAAACATTGTTTGCACGTGCAATATTTTATAATCGTTTTTCACGGAGTTTAATATGTTAAAATCTATTTTTTCCCTTGTGATGGCTTTTCTTTTGGTTTTTACAGCTTGTACTTCTGCACCGGCATCTGTTCCCCAAGATCAAGAATCTCAGTCGGAAGGTGGGGATCTTTCTCTCCAAGAAACTCAGAAAGTTCACCAACCGGAAGAAATTTTGAAAGAATTTTATTTGGAAATCGGTGAAACCCCTTCTGAAGTAAAGGTGGGGCAAAGTTTTTTATCCAACTTTTACGTTATAGTTAAAGACAAAGAAACCCAATTGGCAGTCTCTGGAGAGGAAGTTTCTGTTACCTACCCTGCCGGCAAAAAAGACGGTGTAGTGCTTTATGAAACAGAAATTGTAGTCAGCGATGGCGACGGTTACGTATTTTTTGTTCCCGAAAAAACAACATTTTCCTGCAACGATACAGTCACCTTTGAAATTCCTTCCAAAGATGGTATTGCCACAGCGGAAATTCCTTACAAAGTGTCCACTAACCTCTATAACAGAGGAGGAAATATTTCTATCGTCGATTATACAAAAAACGGTAATCCCGTTACTTCCAACAGTCAGTCTGCCTCTGCGCTTTTGTTGTCCTTTATGAGAAACGGTTTTTCCAAAATCGGGTTAATGGATTTTGTTCAGGAAATCCACACCGACAATACAGCAGAAATACAGAGACAAGCCTACAACATGGTAGGAAATCAGTCAGCTTTTATTATTTACGGAACAGTAAAATATGACGGAGAAGTTACTCAAAAAGATGGGAAATACCAGGTTCCCCTTGTTTCTACTCTCACTGCCATGGACATTAAAACAGGTAAAAAACTATGTTCTACAGAAATAAAGGTCATAGGTCAGGGAAACTCCGAATGGGAAGCCATGGAAAATGCCAGAAAGGATTTATGGGCTCCCCAAGCAACAGAGTTTTTTAAGTACAATATGGATTTATAATGTAGCTTTATGAAACATTTAAAAATACCGGAACCTCTAAAAAAAATGAATGATGTCTTCAGACATCACGGGTACGAAGCGTACCTGGTGGGAGGAGCAGTCAGGGATGTACTAAGAGGAAAACAGGGGGCTGACTGGGATGTAGCCACTGATGCGTCCCCTCAGGCAGTAATGGGTATGTTTCGCAAAGTTATTCCTACCGGCATAGCTCACGGTACGGTAACGGTACTGTTCCTTAACCATTCTATTGAGGTAACAACTTATCGTACGGAAAAAGATTATTCGGACAGCAGACATCCAGACTCTGTAGAGTATATCAATTCTATCGAAGAAGATCTTTCCCGTCGGGATTTTACCATCAATGCCATAGCCGCTTCCTTGGATGACGGACATATAGTAGATCCCTTTGACGGACAAAAAGATATAAAAGAAAAACGGATACAAACCGTAGGTGCTCCATTAGATAGATTCGGTGAAGATGGATTGCGCCCCATCCGAGCTATCCGTTTTGCAGCCCAACTAAATTTTACCCTAGAAGAAAAAACACTGGAAGCAATTCCTCTTTCCAAGAATAAAATTGCCGATATCTCTATAG
>JAHLFV010000240.1 GCA_018883625.1 Candidatus Treponema excrementipullorum | reverse complement strand
AGGTAAGACCGCACATAAATACGTTTTCATAATTCCCCATAAAAATTTGGCGAATCATCACAGCAATAACAATGGCTGTCAAAAATCCTTTAAGGGTCAACTTTCTGACACGTCTTTTTTTGGTAGCGTCCCGTATCTTGGCTTTTTTACGGTCTTTATTGGGAGTTTTGTCCTTCAAATCATTCTCCTTTCAACTTTTATTGTTTTTCCCATAGTTTTTCACTTTTGAAGAACGATACGAAGATATTTCTTTTTTCCGGCCCGGAGAATCAATTCACCTTTGTCGTTAAAGTCTTTTTCTTCCACAATTTCGGCGATATCAGTTATCTGTCTTTCTTTTCCGTCGTTATCGGTAATGTAAGCACCTCCCTGCTGTACCAAGCGACGGGCTTCGCTTTTTGTGGCAGAAAGACCTGACATAAAGAAAAGGTCAACAACACCTAAGCCACCTTGAAATTCCCCTGAGACAATTTCTTTTGTAGGCATGGAGGAGGTATCGCCACTGCCACCAAAGGCTGCCTTTGCTCCTGCCAAAGCTTTATCTGCTTCTTCTTTGCCGTGAATTACTGCCGTTACTTCCCAGGCAAGGCGTTCTTTTGCTTTGTTAATATCTCCGGTCATAATTTCATCAATCTCGGCTACCGGCAAGAAGGTGAAGAGAAGGAAGAATTTACGAACGTCGGCATCAGCTACGTTGCGCCAGTATTGGAAGAAGTCAAACACCGGCGTCATGGTGGGATCTAAAAATAAAGCACCCTTTTCTGTTTTACCCATTTTTTTGCCATCTGACCGTGTGATTAGAGGGAACGTTAAACCGTACACCTGTTTACCGGTTTTACGACGGATCAAATCGGCACCGGCAACAATATTACCCCACTGATCGTCTCCTCCGATTTGGAGGCAACAATTATGGCGCTCATGGAGTTTTAAAAAGTCGTAACTTTGAAGTAACTGATAGCTGAATTCCAAAAAGGAAAGACCGGTTTCCATACGTTTTTTGTATGATTCAAAGGTCAGCATACGGTTAACAGAAAAGCAAGACCCAATATCCCTCATAAAATCGATATAATTCATATCAGCCAACCAGTATTTATTGTTGTCTAAAAGGGCTGTTTTTCCGTCAAATCCGATGAATTTATTTAACTGATTTTCAAATCGTTTTACATTTTCGTCAATTTCTTCGTATGAAATGATTTTTCTCATTTCTGTTTTACCGGAGGGATCACCGATTCTGGCTGTTCCCCCACCGATTAAAGCGATTCCGCAGTGCCCTGCCTCTCTAAGGTGTCTGAGAGCAAAAAAAGGTACCATGTGTCCGATATGAAGACTGGGACCTGTAGGATCTGTTCCAACATAGAACGTAACAGATTCTTTATCCATTAAGTCAGACAAACCGTCTATATCTGTACATTGCTGAAAAAAACCCCTCTCTTTCAGAGTTTCAAGCGCTTTATTCATTTTACCACCTCTACTAATTACACGTTCTCTTTATTCTACTACATTGACCATGGTATTTTCAAGTACACGAAAATAGTTTACTCTTGCAACAAAAATCATGGACTGTTATACTAGTGAGTCGTAGAAAAGTTATATATTTAGGATAAAACAGAGAGTAAAGATGACGTATTCAAATCATGGAAAAAATCCTTTAGGAAAATTGTTTTTGTCGATGTTGTACATCAGTGCTTTTACCTTTGGTGGTGGCTTTGTCATTATCACATTTATGAAAAGAAAATTTGTTGATGAACTTCATTGGATCGACGATCAGGAAATGTTAGATTTAACGGCTTTGGCTCAATCTTCTCCGGGAGCAATTGCTGTTAATGCTGCCATTTTAGTGGGCTGGCACGTGGGAGGATTTTTAGGGATGCTCGTAGCTGTTATCGGTACTATTTTACCACCCATAATCATTATTTCTGTTATATCTTTTTTTTATGCAGTGTTTATAACCAATCCCTATGTAGCAATAGTTTTAAAAGGTATGCAAGCCGGTGTAGCTGCTGTCATTTTGGATGTAGTTTTTAACTTGGGTTCCGGTGTGCTTAAAACGAAGTCTGTAATACACATACTGGTTATGATTGTTGCCTTTGCTGCAACATTTTTCTTTGGAGTGAATGTTGTGTATATCATTTTGGCAGCTACTTTGGTAGGTATTATTGTTTCTGTCTATAAGCAATACAAGGGGAAAAAACAATCATGATATACTTACAGCTTTTTTTGAGTTTTCTGCAAATCGGGTTGCTTTCTATCGGAGGCGGATACGCTGCCATACCTTTTATTCAAGCCCAGGTAGTGCAAAAGCATGCGTGGCTCACCATGAGCGAATTTACTGATTTGGTTACCATTGCTGAAATGACTCCCGGCCCTATTGCGGTAAATTCCGCAACCTTTGTGGGAATAAAAATTGCAGGAATTTCCGGTGCACTGGTGGCAACATTTGGTTGTATACTGCCGTCTCTGTTTATAGTTTCCCTTTTAGCCTATATTTACTATCGGTATAAGAGCATAGCTCTTCTTCAAGACATTTTGACAAGTCTTCGTCCGGCAGTAGTGGCTCTTATTGCTTCTGCGGGAATTTTGATTCTCATGCAAGTTATTTTTCCGGAGGCAATTTATTCCCTTCCCAATATTAATGTAGTCGGAACACTTTTATTTTTGGTTGCCTTTCTTTTGCTAAGGGTGAAATGGAATCCTATTTTGGTTATGGTACTTTGCGGTGTTGTAAACTTACTCATAAGTCTTGTGATCAAGTAAAAAAAGAAGCTGTCCATGCTTTAGTGGACAGCTTCTTTTTTATTATTCTCTTTTTTTGGAAGCATCTCCTGTAGTAGAATAGCAAGAAGAACAGGAAGTACATCCACTGCATCCGCAACAACTGGTGTTGCCGGAAGTTCCGCAACAGGAGTTTCCCTTTTTTCTGTTTTTAATCATAAAGTATAGTACGAATACCACTAACACTCCTACAGAAAGAGCAATAATAAGATCTGCTATGTTCATTTTTTTTACCTCTTATAGTTAGCATAAGATAACTATAAAAAAAAGTCAAGAGAAAAAGTGCATACCATTCACGGGGTTTGGTACACATATTGCTGCCCGTTACGGGTTCAGGATAAAGGTGCCATATTTATCTTCTATGGTTGTTTTAAAATCTTTCATAGGTTTCCAAAGGACAGACAATGTAAAATAGGGACTGAAATCATAACGCTTTTTTCCATCTTCCTGAATGATTCGAGGTTCCACTTTAAATTGAGAGGTTAAAGACCAATCGTGTAAGTCGTGACTTAATTCTACATTTAAAGACTTTAGTTTAAAACCGGACGCAGTACGCAGTCCTTCATCCCAAAAGGCAAAGGAGTTATATAAATCTTTGAAAACATTTGTTTCTCCGGGAATTCTAAAGGAATTGTTTGTCCATTCCTGTACATATCTGTAAATAACATCGTTTCGGGACGAAGAGGAAAAACTCAAAGTCAAAAATTGGTTTATGTGAAAATTGATTCGAGGTGTAAAAGTAAAATAACTGCTGGTGGGTTGCAGTAAATTGAAATTCAATTCGGAAGCCAAGCCAAAGGATATACCTATTCTGTTTTTCCAAAAATAGTAGGTGTTTCCGCCGGAATTGGAATAACTGAATGCAAAAGATACCGGTCTGAATTTCTCGGTTTTGTCTGATTCCCATCCAAGTTCTGGATTGTACGTGAAGCCTTTTGTATAGTTCATGGTATAGGATAAGGAAAAATCAAACCCGGTTAATTTAACAAAAAGATTTTCGTTGTATTTTTTGTCGATATTGTACTTGTAATTTTGGGTCAACTGTAATTTATCTGAAAAAAGACTGATTTTAAGAGACTGGGTTAAAGGTAAAAAATATAATTCGGGATTATGTACGTCTCGCTCCTGAAGTCCTGAACCTACAGATAAGGTAACAAAGGGAAACCCTAGGGTAAGAGTTCCTGAATAAGACTGTATTAAAGGTGGTAATTTTGTCTGAAAATTAAACTGCTGAGAATAATCCCCAATTTTGGAAGAAAAAGTAAAAGTAAGATTGTTGGCCAAAATAGAATCTTTATCCCATTGGGGAAAATGATATGTCCACTGAGGATCTTGTACTGTACCCGTAAATTCAGTCCGTAATACTTTTATATTTGTGTCCCACTGTAAACCAGTGTTGGAAAAAATAGTGTTATATACGAAGGGTTTAAATGAAATAGTATTAGTATTGTTTATATCCAGCTTTCTTGCAGAATAATCGCTTAATAAAACAGAGTCTCTTTTTTGTTCATTAGCATAGTAGGGATGTTCTTGATACACAGGAGAAAAAATAATACTGTTTTTCAATCCGATAAAAGAATCTTTGTAGTTTAATTCTCCAGTCAGATTCAGTTGCCCGTCAAAATACACATAAGCCGAAGAATAATTTTGTAATGTATAAGATTCTCGGGTGGTGGGTGTATCGTAGCCCAATTCTGTGGAAATATTACTTTTTGCGGTATAGGATATATTGTACACTAAACCTTTCATTGACTGAATCTGAGGTTGAGGAGTATTTAAAAAAGGCAATGTTAAGTCGGGAGTCTTTACTTCTTCCTGTTCGGATTCATCGTCATTATTTGTTTCTTCAGAATCGGTATCTTCACTGTTTTCTGTACCGGAACTTTCTTTTTGCAATAATGCCAATTCTTTGGGCGGTGTCAAAGATTCCGCCGGTATTTGTATTTTTTTGGGATAAGATTCCGGCTGTGGTGATTTTTTTTCAAAGGGATAAGAAAATAAGGTGCCGGCAACAGATACTTTCAGTTGAATCGGTTTAATAAGTCCCGGGAAATAGGATTTTCTTGAAGGCGAAATGTCTTTTTCTTCACTGTCAAAATCAGAAACATCGGTAAAACTATAAAAATTGAGAGCTATATCCGGCTGTACAGATAACGAAGTAACATAGGGC
>JAHLFV010000239.1 GCA_018883625.1 Candidatus Treponema excrementipullorum | reverse complement strand
GCAATAGGCTGAGTTTCTTCCACAGTTTTATATGGATCGATACCGGCTTTGTCACAAATTTCTTTTGCTTCTTCAAGAGAAGCAATTCCGTTTTCATTCAATGCCTTATTGACTTTATCAATGCGGCGTTCATAACTTTCGAATGTAATTTTCTCTGCCATTATAATCCTCCGCCTACTCTTTCCGTGGGTCAATAAGTTTTACGGCACCGTCTTCTTCTGTTGTGCGTCCATAAGAACCACGGGCTTTATCCATAGCTGTTGCAGGGTCATCGCCTTTTTTGATGAATTCCATCATTTTTCCAAAATGGATAAACTTATAACCGATAATGGCACCTTCTGCATCAACTGCAATTTTTTCTACATAGCCTTCTGCCATTTCCAAATAGCGGGGACCTGTTTTCAATGTTGCAAACATTGTTCCCACCTGAGAGCGAAGACCTTTTCCCAAATCTTCCAAAGAAGCACCTACAACAAGGCCTCCTTCACTGAAAGCAGACTGACTGCGACCGTATACGATCTGCAAAAACAGCTCTCTCATTGCAGTATTGATGGCGTCACAAACCAAGTCTGTGTTTAAAGCTTCAAGAATTGTTTTACCGATGAGGATTTCAGAAGCCATAGCTGCTGAGTGTGTCATACCTGAACAACCGATTGTTTCTACCAAAGCTTCCTGAATAACACCGTCTTTTACATTCAAGGTAAGCTTACATGCACCCTGCTGGGGAGCACACCAACCGATACCATGTGTAAAACCGGAAATATCCTTGATTTCTTTTGCCTGAACCCATTTTCCTTCTTCAGGAATCGGAGCAGGACCATGATAAGCAGCCTTTGCCAGCGGACACATATGTTCCACTTCTGCTGAATAAACCATAGGTTTTCTCCTCTTAATATAATTGTTGGACTAGTTTCCTCAGAAATACAGTTAAGGGAGTTTTTCCGGGATTTCCAGAAACATTCACAATAACCTTTTCTAAGAATAACCGTTAGCTGTAATTATATACCATAATTTTCTTCTTTACTAGTATTTTGAAAAATATTTTTATTTTCACTGCCACCCAGTCACCCTGATTTGCCCCTGATAACCTACTGTAGCAAAGCCCCTTATCAATAAAACATTCTGTTGATACTTATAACAAAAAATGCTATACTCTCATTTCAGTATGGTACGAAAAGCTTATATAATACTTGCCGACGGCCATGTTTTTGAAGGAAAAGCCTTCGGAGCCCTCGGCTGTGTAACCGGTGAAATGGTTTTTACCACAGGAATGGTCGGTTACTTGGAAACCCTTACTGATCCCAGTTATTACGGACAAATTATTGTCCAAACATTTCCCCTAATCGGTAATTACGGTGTTATCCCCTCAGATTTTGAAAGTGCAGGTCCCCATCTTCAGGGATATGTTGTCCGGGAATATTGCGATTTTCCGTCTAATTTCAGAAGTCAAGGTACTCTTGACGACTTTTTGAAATCAAACAATGTTGTAGGTGTCTACGATGTGGATACAAGAGCTATTACAAAGCTTATCCGAGAAGCCGGAGTCATGAATGCCAGGATCCTTACCTTCAGCGGTGATTCACAAACAGATCAAAAGGTTCAGGAAGAGCTGGAGAAAGCTTTAAACGAACATACAAAGGACTCATATCTCAAAGAGTTGGCATCTTTGGATATTCCGGCTGCTATCCCAAAAGTTACCGGCAGTGCAGAAAGTATATCCCAATCTTCAGAAGAAGTGTTTAAGCAATCAGCTTTGTATAAAGCCGTTCCCGTAACTCCAGAAGGACAAAAGGTTATGGACTTGGAAGCAGCTGCCCGTAAAGGTAAAGGCAAAAAAGTGTTGTTGTGGGATTTCGGTGCAAAAGCAAACATACGCCGGGAACTGCAAAAACGGGGATTGGATGTAGTTACGATCAAAGCACAAACTACAGCCGAGGAAATCTTTGCCATGAAGCCTGACGGTATCATGCTGTCTAACGGTCCCGGAGATCCCAGTCAAAACCCGGACATTATCGCTCAAATCAAAACCGTGTCTGACAGCGGTATTCCTCTTTTCGGTATTTGTATGGGACACCAATTGTTGGCTCTTGCCCGAGGGGCAAAAACCTACAAGCTCAAATACGGTCACCGAGGCGGTAACCAACCGGTAAAGGAACTTGCCACCGGCAGAGTGTACATTTCAAGTCAAAATCACGGTTATGCTGTAGACAATGACACCCTACCGGCAGGAGCTCAGTTAGGTTTTGTCAATGCTAATGACGGAACCTGTGAAGGTATCATTTATACAGACATTCCGGCTTTTTCCGTACAATTTCACCCGGAAGCAGCCTCCGGTCCCTTGGACACAAACTTTTTATTTGATAATTTTGTTGAACTGATACAGAAAAATCCCTCTGATAAAAGGAAGTAAGTATGCCTCTCAATCCATCTATCAAAAAAGTCATGGTTATCGGTTCCGGCCCCATTATCATCGGCCAGGCAGCGGAATTCGATTATGCCGGTACCCAAGCCTGTAAAGCCTTAAAAGAACAGGGATTGGAAGTTGTATTAGTCAATTCGAATCCGGCAACATTGATGACCGACGTGACCATGGCAGATGCTATTTACATCGAGCCATTAATACCGGAAACCATTAAACGCATTATAGAGAAAGAAAAACCCGACAGCCTTTTGTCTACCCTGGGAGGACAAACCGGTCTTACCCTTTCTATGCAGTTGGCAAAAGAAGGATTTTTGGCAAAACACGGAGTCCAACTCTTAGGAGCAAAGCCCGACACCATCGATAAAGCAGAGGACAGACAGCTTTTTAAAGATACCATGGAATCCATCGGGGAGCCCTGTATTCCTTCCAAGGTTGTTACAGATATCGATTCAGCCTTGGATTTTGCAGAGACAATAGGATATCCCATCATTGTTCGACCGGCTTTTACCTTGGGAGGTACCGGTGGCGGTATAGCAAATAACAGGGAAGAACTGGAAGAAATCGGACAAAACGGTCTCCACCGTTCTCCTATTCATCAGATTCTTGTAGAAAAATGTATTTCCGGTTGGAAAGAAATCGAATTTGAAGTTATACGGGATTCTCAGGGCAATGTTATCACTGTATGTTCTATGGAAAACATTGACCCGGTAGGAATTCATACCGGAGACTCTATAGTTGTGGCTCCCGCTCTGACTCTTTCCGATAAAGAATACCAAATGCTTCGTTCCGCAGCTTTAAATATAATTTCTGCCCTAAAAGTGGAAGGAGGCTGTAACTGTCAGTTTGCCTTAAATCCTGACAGTTTTGAGTATGCCGTTATTGAGGTTAACCCCCGTGTATCCCGGTCTTCAGCCTTGGCATCAAAGGCTACGGGATATCCTATTGCGAAAGTAGCAGCCCTTATCGCTATCGGATACCGGTTGGATGAAATTTCCAATGCGGTAACAAAGAAAACCGCCGCCGCCTTTGAGCCTGTGGTAGACTATGTTGTAGTTAAATTCCCCAAGTGGCCCTTTGATAAGTTTGTTTACGCCAAGCGAACCTTAGGCACCCAGATGAAAGCCACCGGTGAAGTAATGGCCATAGGAGTCAACTTTGAACAGGCTCTCATGAAAGCCGTTCGGGGAGCAGAAATTTCTGTCAATTCTTTGCGGTTACCGGCCTTTACAGAAGAAAGCGACTTAAAAATCGTGGAACGGGTCAGCCAGTGTACCGATCAACGGATTTTTGCTATTTACGAAGCCCTGAGTCGGGGAATTTTAAGTGTAGATAAAATTTACGAAATCACCAAAATTGATCGCTGGTTTTTGTCAAAGTTGCAGAACCTTGTTTCCATGGATAATGCACTGCGACACTTGGAAGGAAATTTAGACAATTTAACTCCCGAGCTATACCTTCAGGCAAAAAAATTGGGATATCCCGATAAGGTCATAGAAAACTTAGGCAAGGTAAAAATTCCCGGATTTGTCGGAGACGCAGGTACAAAGGATCTTCGAACATGTCAAGAAGAAGCAGAAAAAGCCCGACAGGCAGGACACTGTGCCCACATTTACAGTTCCTACAAAATGGTGGACACCTGTGCCGGGGAGTTTAACGCAGAAACACCCTACTTTTATGCCACCTACGACAAAGAAAACGAAGCTAAAGAGTTTTTGGATAATCACAAGAGCAAAGAAAACAAACGTATCCTTGTTTTAGGTTCCGGTCCTATCCGTATCGGACAGGGTATAGAATTTGACTATGCTTCCGTACAATGTGTATGGGCCCTTAAAAAAATGGGATACGAAGTAGCTACTGTCAACAATAACCCGGAAACTGTTTCTACTGACTTTGATACTGCCGATAGGTTGTATTTTGAACCGCTGACCCCGGAAGATGTTATGAGTATTATTCATACGGAAAATCCCATCGGTGTAGTAGTAGCCTTTGGCGGTCAAACAGCTATCAAACTGACAAAGTTTTTGCACAATCAAGGTATCAGAATTTTAGGTACCAGTGCAGATTCCATCGACATGGCAGAAGACCGACAGCGTTTTGACGACTTACTGGAACGCCTAAATATTAAACGTCCTAAAGGACATTCCGTTCTTACCTTGGAAGAAGCCTTGGCAGCAGCAGAAGATTTGGGATATCCGGTTTTGATGCGTCCTTCCTACGTCTTAGGCGGACAGAATATGATTATCGCCTTTACGGAAGCCGACATCAGAGAATACATGGCAATCATTTTAGCTCAAAACATAGAAAATCCTGTCCTTATCGATAAATATCTGATGGGTATTGAAATCGAAGTTGACGCCATTTGCGACGGAAAGGATATTCTGATTCCCGGCATTATGGAGCACATCGAGCGGACAGGTATCCACTCCGGAGACTCAATCGCTGTGTATCCGGCTTGGAACTTAAACGATATTCTCACCGAAAAAATCATCAATCAGTCTCGGCAACTGGCCTTAGCCTTGGGTACTAAGGGATTGGTCAATATCCAGTATTTGATTTACGACAACGAGTTGTACATTATCGAAGTAAATCCCCGATCTTCCAGAACGATTCCCTACATCAGCAAGGTGACCGGCATTCCCATGGTTGAATTGGCTACTCACGCCATGTTGGGAGAATCTTTGGAAAGCATGGGATACGGTACCGGTTTGTACAAAACGCCTCCCTACGTAGCGGTAAAAGTTCCTGTATTCAGTTTTGAAAAACTTATCGATGTGGACACACATTTAGGCCCGGAAATGAAATCTACAGGAGAAGTATTGGGTATAGCCAGAACTTTGGATGAAGCCCTGTACAAAGGGCTGATTGCTGCCGGATACCGAATGAAAAAAAGCGGCGGTGTTCTGTTTACCGTCAGAAAAACCGACCAGTACGAAATTGCCGATGTAGCACGCAAATTCTATGACATGGGATTTAAACTCTACGCCACGGAGGGAACTGCAAAAGTTATCAGCGATTTCGGTATGGAAGTAGAAACCGTTAACAAAATTCATAACAACCCTGCCGACAACATTTTGACTCTGCTGGATACAGGAAAAATCGATTACGTTATTTCCACATCGGCTAAAGGACGTATTCCCACAACGGACAGCGTTAAGTTACGCCGCAAAGCCGTAGAGCGGGACATTCCCTGTCTGACATCTATCGATACAGCCAACGCCATAGCCAACAGCTTGTTGAGCCATTACAGTCCCGAAAGTTTGGAGCTGGTGGATATTACCAATCTCAGCGACAGTCCCATTCGATTGGAATTTTCAAAAATGCAAAGTACCGGCAATGACTTTATCATTTTCAATGCCATGAACCAGACCATAGACAATCCGGAAGGTTTAAGCGTCCGTCTTTGCGACAGACAAAACAGTATCGGTGCCGACAGTGTAGTCCTTATTTTACCATCAGATAAAGCTGATGCCAGAATGAGATTTTTTAACCGAGACGGTTCGGAAGGTAAAATGGCAGGAAACGCCATTCGCAGTGTTGCAAAATATCTGTATGATAAAGATATTAACGGTATAGCCAGCCGAAGTAACAAAAAAGATCACACGGTAGAAATTACCATAGAAACGGCTGCCGGCGTTAAAAAACTTTTATGTTATAAACAAAACGGCAAGGTTTCTTCTGTAAGAGTTGATATGGGTAAACCGGAATTCACCCCGGAAAGTATTCCTACCAAACTGCAAGCTATTGACAATGCCCAGTGGCTTCCCAAAGATTTGCAGTCTTTGTCACTTCTACCCGCAGTATTGCCACCGGACGCCATTCCGCCGGCAGCCATCGTAAACGTGCCCTTAACGGTAGAAGGTATAGATTATGCTGCAACGGTTTTATCTATGGGTAATCCTCACTGCGTCGTCTTCAGCGGATTTGTAGACAAAGTACCTGTTTCCCGAATCGGACCCCTGTTTGAAAATAACAGAGTGTTCCCGGACAGAACAAATACGGAATTTGTCCGTGTAGTAGGCAGAAACTGCCTCAAAATGAGAGTGTGGGAACGGGGTAACGGAGAAACTCCTGCCTGCGGTACGGGAGCCTGTGCCGCAGCTGTGGCTGCAGTTCTTAACGGCTACTGTCCCTTGGGAGAAAACATTACCGTAAAGGTACGGGGCGGTGAATTGATTGTTAACTACACCGGAGACACAGTGTACCTGACCGGTTCTACACATCTTTTATATGAAGGTGTTATAGAAATTTAATCGTATACAGTTCTGACCTATATACCCCGGAACACTAGACAGTTTCGGGGTATTTTTATAAACTTCCCAATTTTTTACATACAAACTGGCAGATAATTTAAAACTATAGTATAATGGTTCAAACTTTGGGGGAATTATGGGATTAAAACGCAGTAAATGGTGTTATTCTGTAGCCGCAGCTGGCAGAGACTTATGTTATGCTTTTGTGGTGTTGTTTTTTGTATCATATATTCAATATACAAATCTGGTAAATACCACCCAGTTTTTGGCTTTAACAGCGATTATCGTGCTGTGCCGAGTGTGGGACGCTATCAACGACCCCTTAATGGGAACGATTATTTCCAATACAAAAACCCGCTTCGGTAAATTCCGGCCCTGGATTTTACTCGGCGGCATCCTCAACTCTATTATCCTTGTTTTAATGTTTACTCTGCGGGTAGAAACAGGCGACAACATAGAAGTCCTGGGATGGTGGAATGTGGGTGTTTTGGGATTTTTATACTTACTGTGGGGTATGACCTACACCATGAACGACGTTTCTTACTGGTCTCTCTTGCCGGTTTTAAGCAAGGACAAAAAAGAACGGGATAATTTAACTTCCACGGTAG
>JAHLFV010000238.1 GCA_018883625.1 Candidatus Treponema excrementipullorum | reverse complement strand
ATTGCCAAGTCGTCGGCAGCGCCAGATGTGTATAAGAGACAGACTTTAAACCACGCTTCTCTCAAAACGCAAACACTAAACAAGAAATGGCAGATTTACGGGAAGCAGCTATGGCTCAGCAGGCAGCACAGGATGCAGTGCCGGCAGAGCTTGTTTCGGCGGATACCAGTTCTACAGAAATGTCTCCGGCGGAAGAATGTGTCGTATTTTAGAGTTATCTGTAGAGTCTGAGTTTTTCAACCTGACACATACAAAAAGACGGCTTTTTTGAAACATCAAGAAAGCCGTCTTTGTTTCATACTGCATTATCTCTTCCGAGATTTTGGTTTATTCCCTTGGTTTGAGGCTTTATTTTTGGCAGTTCCGGTTTTTCCGCTTTGCTGCCCCTTTGTCTTACCGGCAGTCTTTTTATCTCCCGCTCTTTCTTGGGCTTGCTTGTACTCTTCCATTTTTTCCGGAGAATAAAAACCGTCTTTCCAGTTAAAAATGCCGGTATCAGGCAATATCTGATTTTTCACCATGGCAGAAACGATTTGTCTGAAATGCTTTTTATGCACATGAGTTTTTGACATGTCGATTAAATAGTGAGTAAAACCGGCTTTTTTCAAAAACTGCACTTTATCTACAATAGAGAAAGGATTTTCCGGCATAACAAAAGAACCGTCTGGGGTAGAAAGTGCTTTAAACGTCAATCCTTCTTTGTCACTGAAAAAGGTAAAATCATAAGAAGTGGGTAATTTAAACCGCATTCTGAACAAAGCCGGATAAGCAAAAATCGGAACAAGAACCCGTCCCCTTTGAGACATTTCATAAGTGGCTTCAAGGTTTCGTCGGGAATTCTCTAAAGGACTGATAAATACCTGTACATTTTGGTTTTCCAACCAAGAAACAGCCCAACGATTGAAGGTGTATAAATAGGGGCCACCTATAAGATGAACCTGTTTTCCTCTCAGCATAGTAATGTGAGCCGGATTGTTAACTACCCAATTTTTAAACCCTTCATCAACTAAAAATGACAACAGCTCTGCCAATTCATCTTCTAAAGCGGCAGGACAGAAGGGGTCTAAGGAAAGATATATCTGCTTTTTTGAAAAAGGCAAAGTTACCTTTTTTTTCAAATCAGCTATAGACTCCGAATTCAATTCCAAAATAACCCGTACCGGATTTTCTGCCTGAACGGCAAACATGTCTGTTACCGTAGAAACTTGTACATATAATCCTTCCGGGAAAAAAGCCAAGGATTCTTTGTCCATAGGGGTTAGATCCAATATGGGGAGTTCTTCCGCACCGGGCTGCCGGCGGTATGTACTTAAATTATCCGGCAACACGTGCTTATATCGTTTGGACATGGACTTTGTCTGGAGCAAATACACCGGGTCTCCCACAGCAAACTGAGGTGTGCCGGCAGCGGGAGAAGGAATATCAATCCAGTGTCCATCCTCTGCATCTTCCGTATATTTGATTTTATGACTGACCCGTCCCGTATCGTCTTTTTTATGTAATCGGATAGAATCTCCGGGATCGGGATCGTAGGAACCGCCCCGTAATACAGCCATGGTCACGGTAGAAACAGGCTTGTTTTCTTCTTCCTTTTCTGTTTGGTCGTCAAGGGGAGATGTTTTTACACTACCCTTCACTGTCTTGATTTTTTGTATGGTACCTAAGTAAATACCCGTTCCCCCGGCTTGATTGGGATTCAGCACAGAATCGGCAACAGTCTCTTCTTCATTTATTTTAAAGTCATACCAAAAGTTAGTTTTTTGACGGGCAAAGTCCGTAGATAACATGCGTTTTGCCGTGGCAATACTGCCTTTTTTGTCTTCCTGCCAGTGATCCAACACATACCGATAGGCGGATACTACGCTTCCTACATATTCGGCACTTTTCATGCGGCCTTCTATTTTGAAGGAGTCAACGCCGACCATTACCAAATCGGGAATTTTTTCTGCCAGTTGCAAATCGCAGGGAGAAAAATAATATCCTTGCTCAAAACCGCCGTTAGTTTCCGCTGTGTAAAACCGACGACAGGCTTGAGTACACATTCCCCGGTTAGCAGATTTTCCTCCCAAATAGCTGGAAAAAAGACATAAGCCGGACTCACTGACGCACAAAGCTCCGTGAACAAACACTTCCAATTCTGCGGAAGTATTGGCTCTGATTTTTTTTATTTCTTCCAAGCTTAATTCCCGTGACAAAACAACACGACGAATCCCCTCTTTACTGAGAAGATTCACACCTCTGGCACTGGCAATATTCATTTGAGTAGAAGCATGGAGTTTTAATTTAGGGAAAAATTCCTGTACCATACGGACAACACCAAAATCCTGTACAATCAATCCGTCTGGTCCCACTCTGTCTAAATACGCAAGAAAACGGTACAGCCGTTCTGTTTCCCGTTCTTCGCTGACGGTATTTACGGTAACAAAAATCTTTTTTCCCAGTCGATGAACAGCCTGAACAGCGGCTTCAAACTGATTCCATGCAAAGTTGGAAGACCGTAATCGGGCATTAAAGGTTTTCAGTCCCAAGTAGACTGCATCGGCACCTTCCCCGATAGCGGCATCCAAAGCTTCTGTATTTCCTGCCGGAGCTAATAATTCTGCCATAATGAAATGACTATACCATAAAAAAGGAAATATGGTAAATACAGGATTTTTTGTTACACGAAAGGCTTTTACAGATTTTCTATGTAATCACTAAATCGCTGTACAAATTCTTTTTCGATAAAAGATTCTATGGTTCTGTAAGCCCGTTGTCTTGCTTCTGAAGAAGACATATGAGCTTCTCTGCCGTTATCTGACAGGGCAAAAACAACTTCCTGATTTTTCAAATCCGTTAATGTAATATCGATAACATAGCGAACATAACTGTACTTTGTAGAGCTTTCTACATCTTCCATGGAAATGACAGCTTCCAATACATAACCATCTGTACTGTCTTGTCTGATACTTTTTAATCCGGCTTGTTCTAAACCGGAAAGCAACGCTGACTTGATTCTACCCTGAGAGTCTCCCTCCACGGTAACAGAAATCGGAATAGACTCCGCAGTCCGATTCAGCAATACTTCTACAGTTTCGGGACTTATGTAGTCATTGGCTACCATGCGATACATGGTAAAGTTTATACCTGCCAAAGCCGTTAAATTCTCTTTGTTTTCGTAGGCTTTTTCCTTGGCATTCTTTAAAGCTCTCAGAGCTTTTAATGTATTTTTTTCTTTGTCTGCATAGACAATTTCGCTTTCCACTATCTTTGTAAGATTGTTAACCCGTTCCTGAAAAAACTTACCTGTTTCATTTCTGTTAAGTTGAGCCAAAACATAGTACGTTCCGTTGGGAGCTACCCATACTTCCGGGAAAGAAATACCGGGAATATCTCGCAAAGAGGAGGAACTTTCTACACTGAAATCGTAAGCATAATCCGTATTGTAACCGACGGTGTCGTTTCCCTGTAAAGTTTTTTCTGTTTTTACTACGGAATTAACGCTCTGAACAATACCTCTCAACAGGTACGAGAGGGCTTCGTTTTCTGCATCTTTTTTGGTACTACCTGAGCCTACACCGTTTAAGTAATCGGCAGACGGATACACCGCATCTGGGGAAGAAATCCACTCCGGGGCGGCTTGGGTACCTTGGGTAGAAACACAGGAAAAAAGACTCAACAACACTCCCAAAACAATACTTACATAGACAAAGCGTTTTTTTATTTCAGACATACAGACTCCACTATATTAAGAGAATTTTTTTCTACAATAAGATCTTCGGTTTCCGAAGACACTATTTTACCTGATCGATTTTTGTATTGCACCGTTACTCGGTACTCTCCCGGATCCAATGTAATTCCTGTAACCCAAGCCGCCCCGGGGAAAAACCGGGAAGTACGGACATCTGCCCGCTCCGTCGCTTCTATGGCAAAAAGGGACACCAGTTGCAACACGGACAAAATACCGCTTCCGGTTTCGCTTGCGGCATAGCCTAACAGGCTTGAGCCTACAGTCTTTGATAAGGAACGGGCAATAGCTTTGGTATATAATAAAGTTTGCTTTTGAGCAAAGGTATCGATAGCAATGTTTTCTATACTTTCAATCTTTTCCATAGAAATCTTCTGAAGGTCACTTTCTATGGGAACGTTGTTGTTGTCTAGGGGAGTTACCATCACATCTATGGAAGTTATCCCGGAATACTGTTTTTCCATTACGGGAAAGGCAACTTTGTAATATAAATCTTCCGAAAAAATAAGACGGATTATTTCTTCCCGTTTTATGGGGCTTCTGCCGGAAAAAGCGATAACATTTAATCGAGCCTTAGAGGCGGGAATTTGAAGCTCTTCTTCTATGGTTTTTGGCTTGGGGAAATCATACAGTTTTTTTTGAGTTAAAAAAGCCGAATCTATATATTTTTTGTCTACCAAGGCGGAGTCAAGTTTCCCCGTACTTCTGTACAATATCATACTGATGTATCGGGCTAAAGCGGAATTGTGGAACTCTATGGAAGGAATTTCTACAGGAGAGCCACCGTTAGCCATATTTTCTTCATTGGCGGCGGCAATTAAATCCACATATTTTTCCGAAGCAAATTTCAGCTTATTATCAAAGCGGCGGATTTCTACAAAGGCATCTTCCATGTCATCAAGATGAATATAATTTAAAGCCATAAACAGGTTGGTATAGATGTCTTCGTACACCTCACCGGAATAATCCACCACCGTGTCGTTCATCAAAAATGAATTGATTGTTTGAGTCACACTGGTTGCGTACAAATCGTAAATTCCCTGTTCTGCACCAGATAATTCCTCATTGGAACGGAGATACTCTTTGCCATAGTGGGAAAGAATACCCCGATCTAAATCGTAGAGTACCTGACCTTTATCTCCGTATAAAATCTTTTTGTCGGCCTCTACAAGGTTATAGGCATCCTCATAGTTTTGCTCGTAGAGAGAATAATTTATTGCACTAAAATCATAGTCAGCCAAAGTCATGCAAGAAGTTAGACTCAGGCTGACCAAAACTATGAATAAAGCCTTACGAAACATTACATTCTGACGGAAGAACGGGTAATAATTTTCTTGATTTCTGAATTGTCACCCATCCACAGTTTTCTGTTTGACTCGATATCGATCAATTCGGCATATACCCAGTATGTTCTTGTAGACTGTTTTGCGTTTCTGTCTACCATGGTTTTTACTGAACCGATCAACATAAAATCAGCTCCTGTTTCGTTAGCAAGTCTTTTAGCTGTGTCCTCACTGGCCCATTCCTGTTGTTCTTCCCGCTCTTGACGGATTTCGCCTCGCTCAGAAGAACTGGCAACAAAATCTACTTTGCCGCTGTTAATAAGAGCAGCTTCAAATTTCTTTGTCAAAATGGAAGTGTCTATGTGCTCATCACTGTCGTTTCTGAAATTTCCCACAATTACAACGGGAGGTTTTCCGTTTGTTGCGGTATAATTTCTGATAGCGGCAGAGTTGACACAATCATTTATAAGAGAGTCTGCCACGATTCTTACATCAGTGTCGTTCCAGTAACCGCTCAAATCCACAACGGTGTCGGGAGATACTCTTTCTATTTTATCTGTTGTAGAGCACCCTGCACAGAGGAAGACACAAGCAACTAAAAGAACATATACAAATTTTATACCTTTCATGTTTACTCCTGCAACATCATGTAAGCCATAACCTGAGAGTCGCTGATAAGGTTATCGATAATGGTATACTCGTTAGGTTGATGGGCTGTTTCGTCCAACTTACTCCATACCACGGCATTAAAACCTTTTACTCTCAGCTCTGCACCTACCGTTCCCCCTCCGATACCGATAAAACGGGTATCTACACCGGTGACGGCTTTAACTGCTTCTGCCAGCCGCCGGGCAACGGGAGCATCTACGGGAGTAGCCGGGGACTCTGCCGTTTGAGGTTCCGTCCATTCTACCTTTACACCGTATTTGTCTTCCACTTCTTTTACGCAACGGCGCAATTCAACCCGGACTTGATCCAAAGTGTAACAAGGTAAAATACGGCAGTCCATGCAGAACACATCCTCTCCGGGAATGGTGTTTATGTTGGGAACATTTGCCTCTTTTTTTGTGGGCTGGAAAGTGGAGTACGGAGGATCGAATAAGGCGTCTCTCTTATCGAATACTGTTTCCAAACCGTGAACCCGCAAAGCCAAGTCATACCCTGCAAGGGTAGCGTTAATTCCTTCATCGGGACGGCTACCGTGGGTTTGTTTACCTTTAACGGTAAACTGTAACCACATCAGATTCTTTTCTGCTACTTCGATAGTAGCCCCTTGGGAATCTCCGCCATCGGGAATCAAAATTATATCGTCCTTTTTAAAAAGATTATGTTCTTTCAAAAGGTACTTTATGCCGTAGGTAGATCCAACTTCTTCATCTGCAACAAAAAGTAACTTTACGGTATGGGGAGGGGTAATACCTTCCCTGAGCAAAGCCAAAGCGGCAACGGTAGAAGCCACCAGTCC
>JAHLFV010000021.1 GCA_018883625.1 Candidatus Treponema excrementipullorum | reverse complement strand
CATATATACAAAGAAAACGGCAGGGAAAGAAAAATGCCTATTTGTTGCCGGAAGAAATAAACACGTACTGCGAACTATCAAAAGATGGACAGGAACTGTTGTCAGAAGCCGCGGGGCAAAACGCTTTCTCTCCTCGGGCTGTGGCCAGCTGTCTTAAACTGGGAAGGACTATTGCAGACATGGCGGGAGAGGAAAAGATATCTGTCAAAGCCATAGAAGAGGCAATCCACTATAGAAAAAACGAAGGTGGAGTCAGTATGTGTTTTTAGAGCTTTTCTCCTGTGATCAATGCCCGAGCTACAGAACCGATGGGCGGTAACGGCGGTAAATTATCTCTGGGGAACCATCGCAATTCGTTTATTTCACTTGTTTCCGGGGATAATTCTCCACTTTCCCAATGAGCGGTAAAGGCTAACATAAGTTGATCCGGAAAGGGCCAACTGCGACTGCCTACATAACGGATATCTCTTACAGTAATTCCTGCCTCTTCCATTACCTCTCGGGATACACAATGCTCCACAGATTCTCCTGCTTCGATGTATCCTGCAAGACAGGTAAAAATATCTGTGTTTCTGTGTTTATGCCGGGCTAAAAGTATTTTGTCTTCTCTTTGAACCAAAACAATCATAGCCGGGGACAAAGCCGGATAAAAGATGCTACCGCAATGGATACACACCCGAGCCGTTTCATCGGAAGCATCATGTAGTTGCTGTCCGCATTTTCCGCAAAACCGATACTTTTTCCGCCAATTTAACAAGGCTAAGGCTCGGCTGGCGATGATCGTTTCAGGAAACCGATAAGCAATCAACTCCCGAAGGAACATCCATCTGTATCTGGGAGGAATAGCCGCATCTTCTTCTACCGACATGGCTATATATTTTTGCTCCGGTTCCGCAAACCAGTCAGATGCTACATGATACTCCAAAAACTTTTCGTAGATGCTTTTGGTAGGGAGTACAATATTCTCTGATACTTCCACTAAAAGGGAATTTCCTTTGAAAATAAAAAGACTGTGAGTGTCTGCTGAGTGAGATATATTCGTCATTGCCATTTTTTTATCATAACACGAGAATTTAAAGGGAGCAAATTTTATTTTTCTTTTACATGGTAATTTTTCTTATGGCAGTTTTTACCATCTCAAAATTGCTAAAATCCCCAAAATTATCATAACTCTTTATGTTGAATTTTGCAGGGTATTGTGATACAATCTGCCATCGACGGCTCATATAATTTCACAGAGCGATATTGATAGTGTCATGATATCGATATCGTGGGTATTTAGGTCCTCCTCAGACTACCCGGGGGTGAGAGTCTCTACCAGCCACCTGAAACGGCTGACTATGGGTGCGTTTTTTCTGATACGAGAGTTCTTTTTGCTCGTGTATTTTAACTGAGTCCGCCGAAATATTATCGCATAAAGGCAGGTCAACATGAAAGTAGCCATTTTCTTTGGCTCAAAATCCGATACAGACACAATGAAGAAAGCTGCGGCTGTTCTGAAAGAGTTCGGTGTAAGCTATAAGGCTTTTATCCTTTCCGCTCACAGAAGCGGTGAGTTGCTTCGGGAACGAATCTCGGAAGTAGAAAAAGAGGGATATGAAGTTATAATAGCCGGTGCCGGTTTGGCTGCCCATTTACCAGGCGTTATTGCTTCTATGACGGTTTTGCCGGTAGTAGGTGTGCCTTTAGAGTGTGTTACCCCTTCTTCCAACGGATTGGGGGGAATGGACGCATTGCTGTCCATTGTTCAAATGCCCAAACAAATTCCTGTTGCAACAGTTGGTATCAACAATGCCGGAAATGCCGCATATTTGGCTTTGGAAATTTTAGGAATCAAATATCCTGAACTTCAGTGTAAATTAAAGGAGTTCAGAGCAAAACTTATAGAAGAAGCTGCAGAAAAAGGTGGCTCAGGAGTAGAGTTATGAGTGTGGATGTAAAAAACATTGTTAAAAAAGAGCAGATGTACGAAGGAAAAGCAAAAAAAGTTTTTGCAACCAATAATCCTGATTACGTAATTATGGATTATAAAGATTCTGCCACAGCCTTTAACGGAGAAAAAAAAGGTGAAATTGAAGACAAAGGTGTGGTAAACAACACCATAGCCTCTGCACTATTTGAGTTATTAAAAGCGAAAAATATTCCCAGCCATTACATTACAAAACTCAGTGACAGAGAAGTTCTGTGTAAAAAAGTTAAAATTATCCCCTTAGAGGTAATTGTACGTAACGTAGCAGCGGGTTCTTTCAGCAAACGGTTGGGTGTGCCGGAAGGCAGCGAGTTGAAAACAACAATTTTCGAAATTTCTTACAAAGACGACGCTTTGGGAGATCCGTTAATTAACGATTACCATGCAGTAGCCATCGGAGCTGCAACATGGGATGAACTGAAAACCATTTATGACACAACAGCAAAAATCAACGACGTATTAAAAGAATTTTTCCTCAGTATCGGTATTCGCCTTATCGATTTTAAATTGGAATTCGGAAAAGATTCTGAAGGTAATATTATTCTTGCCGATGAAATTTCTCCCGACACATGCCGTTTCTGGGATGCAAAAACCGGTGAAAAATTGGATAAAGACAGATTCCGCCGGGATTTGGGAAATGTAAAAGAAGCTTACAAAGAAATGCTTAACCGTATCACAGGAAAAATACATGACTGAACATACAATGGCAGATTTTGACAATACGCTGGATACCGATGAAGGAAAACTACAGGAAAAGTGCGGTATCATGGGTGTCTTTTTGACCGGTGAAAATCCTGACCCTAAAATTACTGCTTCAAAAATGGTGTATTACGGTCTCTATGCTTTACAGCATCGAGGTCAAGAAAGTGCCGGTATAGCTGTTTCTGACGGACAAAAAATAGAAACCCACAAAGCTATGGGGTTAGTTTCTGATGTTTTTACTGCGGAAAAGTTAGAAAAGCTACAAGGTAACATCGCTATCGGTCACGTTTTGTATTCTACTTCCGGGGCAGCTCAAATTGAAAACGCACAACCCTTTGTTACCACCTTTAAACTGGGAGGTATAGCCGTAGCTCACAACGGAGCCTTGGTAAACTACGAACAGTTAAAAGAGTTTTTGGAAGAAACCGGATCAACCTTTACCTCTACTTCCGATACAGAAGTTATCAGTAAACTTATTGCAAAAAG
The DNA here is from genome assembly GCA_018883625.1 of Candidatus Treponema excrementipullorum. Lineage (GTDB taxonomy): Bacteria > Spirochaetota > Spirochaetia > Treponematales > Treponemataceae > Treponema_F > Treponema_F excrementipullorum. The sequence continues at coordinate 1,508 of JAHLFV010000021.1, read as the reverse complement.
CTACAAAAAAGGGTTGGATCGAGCTTTAACCGATACAATTCAGATGATTAAAGGCTCCTTTGCCTTAACGGTCATGACAGAAAACTCCCTTATCGGAGCCCGTGATCCTAACGGCATACGCCCTCTGTGTTTGGGAAAACTGGACAACGGTTGGATTTTGGCCAGCGAAAGTTGTGCCATCGACTCTGTGGGTGGAACCTTTGTCAGAGATATTCAACCGGGAGAAATCGTTATTATCAATAATGACGGTGTGCTTTCTTTCGAATTCGGAGAAAGAACGGCAAAGCGTACCTGTATTTTTGAATACATTTATTTTGCCCGACCGGATTCCGTTATGGATGGTATCGCTGTACAGGAAGCCCGTTTAAGAATGGGTGCCGTGCTGGCTCAGGAAAGTCCCGTACCGGCAGACGTTGTTATCGGTGTTCCCGATTCCGGTTTAGGGGCCGCCATGGGATATGCCAAAGCTTCAAACATTCCCTATGCTATGGGAATTGTAAAGAATAAGTACATCGGAAGAACCTTTATTGCCCCTACTCAGGCAGAGCGGGAACGGCTGGTTTTTGTAAAGCTTAACGCACTGAAAAACGACGTTAACGGAAAACGGGTGGTCATTATCGATGATTCCATTGTTCGGGGGACAACATGTCGTCGCCTCATTCAGATTTTGCGTCGTGCCGGTGCAAAAGAAGTACACTTCCGAGTGTCTTCTCCGCCGGTAAAGTTTCCCTGCTATTTTGGTATAGACACTCCCTGTCGGGCTGACTTGATATCTTCATCATGTAGCACAGAAGAAATCTGTAAAAAAATAGGAGCAGATTCTTTGGCTTTTATTTCTCCCGAAGGAATGTTGAAAGCTTTAAGAGATATAAATGAGAAAACCTACGGGTACTGTACCGGGTGTTTTTCCGGGGAATATCCTGTTCCCGTGCCGGGAGAAATTAACGGTTTGCGGAATTAAGTTTTAGACAAGAAGTTTTAACAAAGGATGGTACTATGATAGATTATCGCCAGTCAGGTGTAGATGTAGAAGAAGGCTACAGAGCCGTAGACAAATATAAGGCTCATGCAAAACGTACCGGTATTCCGGGGGTATTAAACGGTTTGGGTAGTTTTGCCGGTATGTTTGAAGTACCAGCCGGGATGAAAGAGCCTGTCATGGTCAGCGGTACCGACGGTGTAGGAACAAAGCTGGATATTGCCTTTGCTTTGAAAAAATACGATACCGTGGGAATTGACTGTGTTGCCATGAGTGTGAACGATATTCTGTGTACCGGTGCCCGTCCTTTGTACTTTTTGGACTATATAGCCTGCGGTAAATTAGATGCCTCTGTGGCTGCAGACTTAGTTAAAGGTGTTGCCGACGGTTGTGTAGAAAGTCGTTGTGCCTTATTGGGAGGGGAAACGGCAGAAATGCCCGGTTTTTACGATGAAGGTAAATACGACGTAGCCGGTTTTGGCGTAGGCATTGCAGAAAAAAAAGACATTATCACCGGAGAACACATTAC
>JAHLFV010000237.1 GCA_018883625.1 Candidatus Treponema excrementipullorum | reverse complement strand
TTTTTGTAAACCAAAAAGGCGGCGTCGGAAAGACAACATCCGTAATTAATATAGGAGCCTATTTGGCAGAGGCCGGAAAAAAGGTCTTATTGGTAGACTTTGATTCCCAGGGTAACATGACTTCCGGTATTGGTATATCAAAGGATAAACCGACAATTTACGAACTTTTGGCGGAACAGGCTACAGCAGAACAAACCATTCGCCACGGACAAATAGAAAATTTGGATGTTCTTCCTGCGTCTATAGACCTTTCCGGTGCGTCCATTGAATTGGCAAATCAGGAAGACAGAGATTTTTACCTTAAAACAGCTCTTACACCTCTTATTCCTCAGTACGACTATATTCTCATAGATTGTCCTCCCTCTCTCGGTATTTTGACGCTGAATGGATTGGCTGCCGCAGATTCCGTTTTGATCCCCATGCAATGTGAGTACTTTGCCTTGGAAGGAATAACCCTTTTATTAAAAACTGTAGAAAAAGTGCAAAAAAGCATAAACCCCACCTTACGGATTGGTGGTATATTTTTTACCATGTACGACTCACGGACTCGGTTGGCACAAGACGTTGTGGCTCAGGTAAAATCTTACTTTGGAGACACTGTTTTCCAAACAATTATTCCCAGAAACGTTCGCCTTTCCGAAGCACCTTCTCACGGCTTACCTATTTGTCAATACGACCCCACCTGTGCCGGAGCTCGTAGTTACAAAAGCCTTGCCCAAGAGGTAATAGATCGTGGCTAAACCTCGACTGGGAAGGGGCCTTGATGCCCTTTTAGCGGATAACGGAACTTCTCATTTTTCTTCCACAGAGGTCACTTCTGAGGAAGGGTTTTCTGGTGCAAACCGTCGTGACTTGCCGGAAGGAATACATCTGGAAGAAGATGGCTCCTTGTCTTTGGATATTTCCCGTCTTATTCCCAATCCACATCAACCCCGTGTAGAGTTTGAAGAGGAAGCACTCACAGAGCTGTCACAATCCATAAAAGAACACGGTGTTATTCAGCCTGTCACTATAGAAGATGCCGGGGACGGACAATTCTACATTATTGCCGGGGAACGCCGTACCAGAGCGGCAAAATTAGCCGGTTTGACAAAAATTCCTGTTCAGCTAAAAAAATACTCCGAAGAAAAGAAGCTGGAAGTTGCTCTCATAGAAAACATTCAACGGGAAGATTTAAATCCCATAGAAGAAGCCTTAGCCTATAACAAACTAATGGAAATGGGGCAGCTCAGTCAGGAAGAATTAGCCCGACGGGTGGGAAAAAATCGCTCTACAGTGGCCAATGCGTTGCGTCTTTTAAAACTTCCGGAGGACATGCAATCTGCATTGATAAACGGCGAAATTACCGCCGGTCACGCCAGAGCCTTATTATCCGTTAATGATGTATCAGACCAAAGAATCCTTTTCGGTAGAATTGTAGGCAGTTCTCTTTCCGTACGGGATGCAGAACAACAGGCTGCAGAACTGAATAAAGGTGGTAGAATATCCACAACAAAATCCTCTAAAAAAGAAAGTCCTACAGATCCCGATTTGCAGTATATTCAGCAACAATTTATCGACATATTGGGTACAAAGGTAAGCATAAAAGGTTCCTTGGAAAAAGGGTCTATTTCCATCGATTATTATTCCAAAGATGACTTAGACAGACTTTATTCCATTATTGCAGGAAACAATACACAATAAATAACGGAAAAATGTTTTATTTCCGATTTTACATCACACAAAAAACTTAACGATGTAGACAATATAAGAGGAGATACAGATGGTTTGGCTTATCGGTAATAAAGGGATGCTAGGTAGTGAAATACAGTTACAATTGGAAGCAAATCAAATATCCTGCGTCTGTACAGACAGAGATGTGGACATTACAAATAAAGAGGCTCTCAGTGCTTTTGCAAAACAGCACGAAGGTATCCGATGGATTGTAAACTGTGCCGCTTATACTGCAGTAGATAAAGCGGAAGAAGAGCCGGAATTGGCTGAAAAACTGAATGCCATAGGAGCCGGAAATATTGCCGAAACAGCCCGAAAACTCGGAGCAGAATTTATTCATATTTCCACAGACTATGTCTTTGACGGTACAGCAAAAACGCCCTATACGGAAAATATGCCCATGGCACCTCTAGGAGTTTATGGTAAAACAAAAGCCCAAGGTGAAGAGTTGGTTTTAAAAGCTCATCCCGATGCGTATATTTTCAGAACGGCTTGGCTGTATGGTCCTCGGGGTAAGAACTTTGTGTATACCATGGTTAATCTTATGAATACCAAAGATACCATAAAAGTTGTTAATGATCAGTTCGGAAGTCCTACTTGTACAATAGACTTGGCTCGGTATATTGTTATGACAATTTTAGGGGGACAGGATATTCCCGGGAACCCTCATAAAAAAATACCTTCCGGCATTTATCACTGTACCGGCGAGGGAGAAACTTCATGGTTTCACTTTGCCCAAGAGATTTATAAAATCGGCAGAGAAAAAAATATTATTACAAAGGAATGCCAAGTTTTACCTTGTACCACAGAAGAATTCGGTGCAAAAGTAAAAAGACCGGCTTACTCTGTTTTGTCAAAGGCAAAGTTAAAGAAGGCTCTTCAACAACCTATTCCCCAATGGCAGGAAAGTTTGCGAGCTTTTATGAGCAGTCCTATGTTTAGGGAATCTCTGTAAAGATACATATACATTTTATGCCGCAAAAAAAGCCACCAAGAAGCTTCACTTCTTTAGGTGGCTTTTTAGTTACTACCTGATAATTTATCAGTTGACTTTCTTTGCAGCACTATTTGTGATGTAGCTTTGAGTATCAGCAAAGTCGTTTATTGAAGAAATCAACCCCTGCCAGTACTCTGCCTCTGTTTTTGTTGTATAAGGCCCTACTCTCAAGCGATAATACAATACACCGGAATCTTCCTGATGAGTAAAAATTTCACATTCAATTTTATTGTCTAACAGAACTTGTTTAGCATTTTCTGCATTAGCCTTGCTTGTCACAGAAGCCACCTGTACCCAATATTGGTCTGCAGGAGCCTTGGGGGCAACAGTTTTTTTCTCAGTTTCAGCAGCAACAGCCTTAGCCGGAGCGGTTTCTTTAACAGGCTCCTTTGCAGGAGGAGTTTTAACAGTAGCAGCTTCCTTTTTTTCTGTAGTGACAGGTTTTGTGGTAGCAGCTACACCGGCTTGGTTTACAGGTTTAACAGCAGCTGGTTCTTTGCGGGCATTCAGGTCAATAGTAGTAGTTGGTGTGCCTAAATCATAGACATTGGTAGTTCCGGTAATAACGTTTACACTGTCTACAGCTGTTGTAGGCAATACACTACCCTGATTTTGAGCCGGTTCCTCTACACCGGTATTTTGAACCGTACCTTCTACGGGAGCAGTCTTATCCTGAGGAGGTAGAATAGGCTGAGTTTCAACAGGTTTGGTCCATGTATTGTTAGGAGATTGCAAAGAAGCCATAGATGATTCTCCTGTCTGAGACGGAGAATATATAATCATGGCTGCTCCCACTACAACCAACAGAAAAACGCCTACAGCGGCGATAATCCATAATGTTTTTTTCTGATCCATAGCTTTAAAATCCTTCGAATTTTATATTCCAAAATCCATGGAAAACTGATATTCCATACTCTACATGTATCGGCATTTGAAATTTTATATTTAGCAAAGATATTTTTTTGAGAAGAAAATCTTTGCAAAATTTCTTTGGCACTTCTTTTATCTCTTTTCATTGCCCTAAGTAACCGAAGACACCGAGGAGCATCAATGAAAAAAACGGCGTCCATTTCGTGAATAAGAGGAACTTTGTACAGTACTGTAGCATTGATTACCACCGGTTTTTCCTTATTCTTTTCTATAAAATCCCGAAGGAGTGTATCAATCATAGGAAACAGAAGAGCTTCGTGTTTTTCCAATGCTTCTTTATCGGAAAATACAATTTGAGCTATGGCTTTTCTGTTAAGACGTCCGTCTTCCGAAAGTAAATTCAATCCCAACGCTTGAGCTTTTTCCTGATGTAGTGCAACAACTTGATCTTTCACTATATCCAAAACCTGATGAGCAACGATATCAGCATCTATGGAAACCCAGCCCATTTTCTCAAAAATAGCAGCAGCAAGATTTTTTCCTGCTGCCATGGGTCCCGTTACACATACAACAGGATAAGTACGGTCTTTCATCAATGGAAATCCCCCCATCGGGGACCTACTTCTACAGAAACCCGTAAAGGAACACGAAGGGTAATAACATGTTCCATGGCATCCTGTATGATCTTTGTAGCTTCATGGGCAACAGTCTCAGGACATTCAAAAATCAATTCGTCGTGAACTTGTAACAGCAAATCACAGGGAATATGTTTTGTTGTCAGCGTCTCTGTTACTTTTAACATGGCTTTTTTCACAATATCCGCAGCGGAACCTTGGATAGGGGTGTTCACAGCAATTCGTTCAGCCCCGGATTTTTCCAACTTATTCCGACTGTTTATCCCTCGGATATATCGACGACGCCCCATCAAGGTTTCCACATAACCTTTTTTCTCTGCAAAAGAAATCGTTTCTTCCTTGAACATCTGTATATCTGCATAGGTAGTAAAATATTTGTCGATAAAGCTTTGAGCCTGTGCTCTGGGAATTCCCAACTCATTGGAAAGCCGGAAGGCGCTCATGCCGTACATAACGCCAAAATTAATGGTTTTGGCAGTACGACGCATGTCGGGAGTAACATTTTCTGCAGGTACACCAAAAATCAATGCGGCAGTGGCCTTATGTACGTCCATGCCGCTTGTAAAAGCGGCGCACAGCCCTTTGTCCCCGGAAAGATGAGCAAGAATTACCAATTCAATTTGGGAGTAGTCTGCAGAAATCAACACATTACCGGGAGAAGCGGTAAAGGCTGTGCGAATGCGCCTTCCTTCCTCTTCCCGCACAGGAATATTCTGCAGATTGGGATCTCGGCTGGAAAGTCTGCCGGTAGCCGTTCCTGTTTGAATAAAACTGGTGTGGATACGCTGTTCTTTGTCTGCCAAAGTTCCCAAAGATTCCACGTAAGTGGAAAGAAGTTTTGTTTTTCCACGATACTCCAATATTTTCTTAGGTACCGGATCAATAAGGGCAAGTCTTTCCAATACTTCTGTATCCGTAGAATATCCGCTTTTTGTCTTCTTTCCGGTAGGAAGTTTTCTGTCTTCAAACAGTACTTTTTGTAACTGTTTCGTAGAGGCAATGTTAAACTCGTATCCAACTAGGTCATAAATTTCTTTACGGAGACTTTCTATACTTGCAGATAATTCTTTTCCGTATTCTGCCAGTTCTTCTTTTTCGATGTGGATTCCTTTGTACTCCATTTCTGCCAATATAGGCATCACAGGCATTTCCAAAGTTTCAAAAAGATCCAACAAATTTGTCTTTTCCAGTCGACTTTTGAATAATACATACAGCTGCCACGTTAAATCTGCATCTTCTGAAGCATAAGGAACAGCTGTTTCCAAGGAAATATCTGCAAAGGTTTTATCCTTAGGAACAATATCTTTGTAGGAAATAGTTTCCAATCCCAGTTTACCTGCAGCTAAAGATTCCAAAGAATAAGAGGATCTGTCCGGTTCCAAAAGCCATCCGGCTACCATAGTATCCCAAATAAAGCAACAGATTTTTTCCACACCGTTGGACTTTAACACTTGGTAGTCAAATTTACCGTTGTGCATAATAACTCTAGCATCTTCCCGTTTAAAAAGTCGTTGCAGTTGTTCTGTTACAAAAGATTTTTTCGGTAAAGGCGTTCCCAGCAATCCATCGCCGGATACCAGGGGAATGTATACAGCTTTTCCTGTACTCCAAGACAGCGAAAAACCTACCAATCGGGCACACCGGGGATCCAAACCGTCGGTTTCACAGTCAAAGGCTACGGTTGGCTTGTCCTGTGACAAAAGTCCGTCAATTATGTCTTTCAGTTCCGATTCTTGGGTAACGGCTCTGTATTCCCCGGAGTTTTTACGCAGAGTATCAAATTCTTCATCTTCCGGGAAAGAAACATCGGTTTCGGCACCGACAACAGTTTTCGATGTACCATCTTCAGCAACACCGGAAGTGGCAGAGAACACAAGGCTTGTACCGCCGGTACTCTCTGTACCTGAAACTTTTTGTTCCTGTATTTCTGCTCCCGAAAGTCCTTGCGTTTTATCCGAACCGTTTTCCGTTGTTGCGAACTGTTTTGCCACAGCCAGTACACCGTGATGCATTAAAAGTTTGGCAGCTTTAGCATAATCTAAAGACTCTGTCAAAAAACAGTCAAAATTACACGTAACGGGAACATCATATCGCAGACGAATTAAATCTCTGGAAAAAAAAGCTGCATCTTTACCGTTACGGATTTTATTCCCCAAAGCACCGGTAATTTCTTCCTCATGATTATAAATCTCATCAAGGCTACCGTATTCTGCCAATAACTTTAAAGCAGTTTTAATTCCCACCCCGGCAACTCCTGGCACATTGTCGGCAGTATCCCCAATAAGGGACAATAAATCCAGCATTTTTTCAGGAGGAACACCCCACTCAGCTTCAACTCCGTTGGCTCGGACAATCTCCCAACCTCCGGTTTTTCCCGGTTTTAAAATCTGTATTTTATCAGACACAAGTTGCATAAGATCTTTATCCGCAGAAAGGATCCTGCACCCTTTCCCTTCATTGGCGCACTGTGTTGCCAGGGTTGCAATAACATCGTCTGCTTCAAAACCGTCTTGACGGATAACAGGAATACCCATTTCCGATAAGATAGTCTCGATTACGGGAATTTGTGCATGCAAATCTTCGGGAGTTTTTTGTCGGGTAGCTTTATATTCCTTGTACATCTGGTGACGAAAGGTGGGACCTATTGGATCAAAAGCCGCCACTAAGTACCGAGGATGATAAGTATCAAGAAGAGCTTTCAAATTACGGAAAAAACCAAAAACCGCAGAAACATTTTCCCCGTTTTTATTTGTCAAAGGACGACCGATAAAAGCATAATATGCCCGATAAATTAAACCGTATGAATCAATAATATAGAGTGAATCCTGAAAATCCTGCTGTTCCATGGTTTTTAGATTACGGTAAAACCGTATTAAAATCAAGATTTACACTTCTTGCTATTTTCTTTTAATCAAGTTATTTTATAGTGAGATAATCTTTGCTACAGGGAGGCGTATGTCAAAAATTCAGTGGCAAGATAATTTCAATATCGGAATTGATGAAATTGACTTGCAACACAAAAAGTTATTACAGATTTTTAATGAGTTGTATGCACTTTCTACAGACGGAAGTCAGAACTATCGGGTTTTAATCGGAAAAACCTTAAAAAAAACTGTCTGATTATACTCATTACCATTTTTCGGAAGAAGAGAACGTTACGCAGCACTATGATTATCCCGAATTGGATACCCACAAATCTCTTCATCAAGATTTTATCAACAAACTTTCTACCAGCACAAAACTGATTCTTGCAGGTGATAGTACCCAGGGACTACAACTATGTTCTTTTCTGTTGGACTGGATTCTCAATCACATTTTAAAATCAGATAAAAAAATGGCTTTATATATTAATACTAAATAAAAAAGACTCCCTTTGAATTTTCATTCAAAGGGAGTGCCTTACTAAACACCTATTTGATTTTTACTTCTTCAAGTCATCCTTTTTCTTGGAACTTTTTACAGTTTTTGTCTTAGCAGATGAAGATTTCTCGGACTTATCACCAGCTTTACCTTTAACTTTTTCACCGGTGGCCTTAGCCTTTACTTTAGGAGTCGGAAGTGGCAACAGCGTTGTAAGGTTATCCACCTTGTACTCAGCTTTTTTCTTTGCATCCATGAGCACTTTGTACATAGCTTCTAACAGAGCATATTTGTCTTCAAGACTACCAATAACTGCAGGAACAACAGTTCCGAACCACATGGCATCAGCCATTTTTTCGTCATTAAACCATACAATATTATCAAAGACATTGACACCGGCAATTAAGGCTGCATCGGAAGATGTAACAATACTATGCATTAAAAGAGCAGCATATTCTTTTACAACTTTGGGAGAAATCTTTTCTTCTTCATCTTTTTCTGTTTTCTTTGCGGTTTTCATGTTTTCCAATACGTCAATAAAAGGAAGAACACAAAGAATACTTCGCAAAGGAATATAAGATGTGGCAACAGAAATGCCTTCGCCCAACAAAATGTCCCGGAGTTTTCGGTCAAGCCCCCACAGAGAAATCAAATCGGCGGTATTCTTTGCAGTTGCCTTGCTACCCAAAATAAGACGTAAGGTATACAGCACAGAGAAACTACCCAAGATCTCCCCACAGCGAGGACGCTCTACTATACCTTCAAATACAGATGTAGCGTAGGTGTTTTCACCGGTTTGGCCTTTTTCAAAAAGTGCAAACATGGCAGTAAAGGATTTCTCGAATTGCTCCCACACTTTTTTAGGAGATTCAAGTTTACCACACTTATCTAAGTCTACCACAGTCTTTGCCCCGTAATTACCGTCAATAAACTGTCGGGCAATATCGATCCAAGTCATTATTGCAGGTTTCACTCTTTCCAATACCTGAGCAACAGCAGGCTTTTCCATTTGAGAAGACTGCAACTGTACGGGAGTTTTGCATAGCAGTGCCATATCGGAAACAAAATCCTTGGTAATAACATCGGCAAAGGCTTTATACAACTCTTTTAAGAAAATCTCCCTCAAAGCAGTATCGATATCGGAAACACCGCGACCATCTAATGTTTCCATCAAACATCTGTATTTACCTGTTTCGTCATCTGCCACCTGATAAATATCCATCATTACCTGAGATTCAAAACCGTTAAGCCGCAAATACAATCCGTTGTCGCAAATATCTTTGGCAGAGCGAATATACCATAGACCGCTTCTTTGTTCCCGGAAAATACAGAAATTTTTCTCATTGGGAGTGAGTCCTAAAGCTTCTCCGATAGTTTTTGTTTCCATACGGATATCTTTTTCTCCGCTACCGGTTTTTACCGCATAGGCACAAGACTGTTTAATCCATCCGCTAGCTTGCTGATAGACGTTATTATAGAAGACAACTGCTCGTTCTGAACCGCACCGGTTTGAATAAGCAAACACGTTCTCATTTACCACACCGTTATCCCATACATCGTAGAACAGGAAGTTTTCGATTTCAGCAAAAAGATAACGTTTTTTCATCAGCGGGAAAATATCCCGTTCGTGGCGGGCAATGAGGTTTTCATCAGGAGTTTCATTCCAGTATGCCTTGGTAAATTCCATACCGTATTTTTCCGTAAAACCTTCAATCTGCCCATGACCGAACATAGGTAAACCGGGCATGGTAACCATTAAGGTACAAACACCAAAGTACTTGTCTTCCTTTCCGAACTGAGCCACAGCAGTTTCTTCATCCGGGTTGTTCATAAAGTTAACATATCGTTTGAGTATCTGAGGATCGAATTCAATAGTATTTTTAATAGTCTGACGGTATTTAAAGTTATCTTCCCGCTTTAACATGTTCATGAAAGCACTGTTATATACCCGGTGCATACCCAAAGTACGGACGAAGTAACCTTCCATCATCCAGAAAGCTTCTGCCAAAAGCAAAGTATCGGGAACCTCTGTTGCCACACGGTCAACAACTTCCCGCCAGAACTCATTGGGGATTTTAGCTTCAAATTCATCCCGACTGATGGCATGTTCTGCACGGCTGGCAATATCTCCACCCTGTCCCGGTTCCGGATACCACAGACGACGAATATGTTTTTTAGCCAATACCATGGCTGCATCAAACCGGATAATGGGGAAATTCCGGGCGACATGCAAAATCTCCTGAATAACAGCTTCCCGAGCTTCAGGATTTAAGAAATCAATCTGAGCCGTATCATTCCACGGCATTCCCGTTCCGTCATTACCGTGATAAATATACCGAACATCCCCGGTGTAATGATCCACTCGTTTAAACACAACAGCACAGTCGTTTTTTGAATAATAGTGATCTTCCAAGTAGACACCTACTCTGTCATTGAGAGACAGGTTTTCACCGTTAAAGGTATAGGTGGGGAAAGGACAATCTCTCGTTTGGACAAACATATCCGGTTTTTCATTGATCCAACGGGAATCCATACCGGTATGATTCGGTACCATATCGGAAGCCAAGCGAATTCCTCGCTGCCACAAACGACGCCGCAAATTGTCCAAAGCATCCCAACCGCCTAAGCCCTGAGCAATATCGTAATCATATAAGCTGTAAGCACTGGCAGCGGCTTCCGGATTTCCGCAAATTTGCTTGATCCGTTTACTTGCATGGGAACGTTCCCACAAACCGATAAGCCACAAACCGGTAAAACCTCGATGAGCCAACAAGTCAAGCTCTTCGTCGGGAATTTGATCCAAACGGGTAATTTCTCTTTTGTATTTTTTAGAAAGCTGATCCAACCATACCAAAACGGTTTTTGCCATAAGGATAACCTTAGGCATCCATTCCTTATCGGGACTAAAACGCTCGTATTCTTGCAACAAGGAATCATAGTTATAAGGAGCCATGTCAATACCGTTACTGCCGGCACCGGTTAAGGGAGCCCAAGCAGCTTTTTCTTCTTCGCTGATCATATCCATACCGGCTAACAAACGGGTCAACCACTCCCCTAAAAGTTCTGACCAGTACGTTCTGATATAATCTAACTGACCTTTCAGACTGTCAGGACTAAATACAACCGGTTCCTTTAACATGGTAATCAAATCTACATTGTTGGGACCAAAAACAGGCTGATTTTTGAAAAAACCTTTGATTTTGTCCCAGCCCGGTTCATAAAGACTTAATTTTTTCAGCTTATCATCGTTAAATAACAGATAGAAGGGTTTAAAAGCAGGATTTTCGTTAGCTAAACGCAACAATATAAGTTCTTCCAAAGTACTGACCCGATTGGAGCGTATAGCACCGGTAATAGCATCCAATCCTTCCCCGGCCAAATACTCCTTTACCGAAATCTCTCCCTTAAAAACTGCCACAGGAGGAAAAGTTTCGTTAAAAACTTGCAGTATCTCGTTTACAGCTTCTTTGCCGTAAGCCGTATCCAACTCTCCCAGCAATTCTTCAAAGACAGACACTTTATTGTCTCTGCGATACAGACCGCACACATAGTGGAAAATTTCGTCGATAAGTCCCATGGCATTTAATTGCCCGGCTTTTATCATTTTCTTACCGGCTGCCACGGAATCCTTTTCTTCCCGAGCAATCAAGTCATTTATTTTTTTTGCAAAAAGCCTAACGTTTTTAAAATTGGCTAATATAATATTTCCTGATGAAGCAAACAGTCCCTTATCAAAATCACATTTTTCACGAATCTCTCTGGAAACGTGAAATTCGTTTAGAGAAAGATTTTTGTCCACACTGATTTTATTCCAATCAAGTACTGTTATCATAAAACTTTGTCCTCCATACCCTTTGTTACCGTACTGTACAACTTTTCTTATGTATTTTTGCTATATTTTTTATTTCGTTTTGTAGCTCTTTGTCCTGAACCAAGTCTTCCACAAAACAGGGAATTCTGTACGTCCAGTTAAACTCATTTACGCTACCGGGAATATTGATACGCTCCTCTTGAGGATCTTCCCTGTAATACACTGAGGATAGTCCCAAAAAGTCCTGCAACGGATGTATGCAGAAAACTCCGGCTCCGGTGGCAATTTTTGATAAAAGGTAACGGGCTGTATCGGGAGTATACATCTTCTCCTTGATTGTATCCTCAGCTCCGGCATCCCCAAAGGTTTCCGGCGGATTAGTAACTTCTACCTCCGGCGGAAAGTCCCGATAAAAATCTGCTGCATCACTTTCCGTAAGCCACCACAATCTAAGGGTAGAAGAATCGTGTACAGAAGAAGTAACAACGCTCAGTGTAGGATACTTCTTAAAATCCACAAAGGGTTGTCCCTCCAAGCCCCAGTGACGGTACCAACGAACAACACAGAGACGCAAAATAGACAAATCTTTCAATACTACCGGAACGCAGGCAGGATTTGCTCCCAAATCTTCTGCACAGGCAATCATATCTGTGGCGGAAGTCAGTTCTCCCAGTAAAGTGCGGGCCTGTTTTTCCCACAGCACTTCTTGCTTTTTGTTTTTTTCTTCAAACAGCTTTTCTAAGATATTCTTTTCTTCCCAGGAAAGACTGGCCCAAGCGGTAGTATTTGTATAAGTCCACAGGGGAACAAATTTCCCCTTACTTATTTCTATCAAAGTCCGGTCTTTCCATAGCTCTGCCAATCGTTGACGTACTGCCGGTGGCAAAGACTCTTTTTCGTAAATATCTTTATCGCCTTTAATTTCTTCCTTAAAAAGCCACAACTCTTCGTTGCCCACCCTGTCCATGATTTGCTGCAACAAACCGTGAGTTCCTAAGTAATCGTAGTTATTCACTTCTTCAATAAGTCGTGTGGGGACATGGGGTTGACTGAGCCATCTGATTCTGTCTTTATCAAAACCGGCTTTTTCCAGTTCAGCGGCTGTAATAACCGCTGCCGGTTCCGTATGCCCCATGATGGCAGTTGTTTCCCGCTGAGAAGTTTCCCAAATACGGAAAAAGCCCAGCACATGGTCTATACGGTAAGCCTGATAAAAAGCAGAAGCAGTTTTTAGACGGTTTTTCCACCACGAATAATCTGTGTCAGCCAAATTTTTCCAACGATATACGGGAAATCCCCAATTCTGACCTGCAGGATTAAACCCATCTGGAGGAGAACCGGCTCTCATTTTTTCATCAAAAAATTCAGGATGAGCCCACGCATCGGCAGAGTCCTCATTCATCATAATAGGGATATCCCCTTTGAGCAAAATCCCCTTCTCTTTTACCGCATCTGCAGCGGATTTAAACTGAACAAAGGCATTATACTGCATCCATACATAAAAGTTATGGGTATCTTTTAATGCACTGTCATTCCACCGCTGAGAAATCTTCTCTTGGGTAATTTTCTGAAATTCTTTCTTCCACTCCTTCCAAGATGCTTCCAAGAATTCCCGTTTTAATGCCATAAATACGGCATACTCTTTGACCCACCTGTTTTCCTCAACCCAGCAAGCCACATCGGAACATCCATTGGCAAGAGCTTCTTCAAAAGCATCTTTACAACAGGTAAAAATTGACTGTAATACGGCTAATTTATCTTCCCGCAACTCTCTGTAATTATATCGCTGTCTTCCGTCATGTTTTTCATGAAGCATTTTTACCTTTTTTTTCTCAGCGACGGGAACACTTTTGTAATCGGGAAGAGACTCAATGCTTATGTAAATCGGATGAAGTGCAAAAGCAGACAGTGCACTGTAAGGGGAACTTTCTGTACCCGTATCATTTACAGGCAAAAGCTGGATAATGGATAATCCTGCTTTTTTACAAAAAGAACCAAAGGGTACTAAATCGGGATACTCACCGATACCACAACTTTTCTTGGTCTTTAAAGCCCCCAAGGGAATAGCTACACCTGTCATAGGGACAATACTGGAAAGTACATTGCTCATACTCCTCAGTATATCATAGGTTTTAGAAATTGTGTAGAAAATTCTGCACAAGATATAATTTTATTTAAACCTTTTGTTCCTCTGAAATAAAACCTTCCCGCCAGTGCCAAACCGGTTTTGCCAAAGCATAAGAAAAAGGTTGCACCCGGTTAAAATCAGGCAACCACTCTGTGTCTTCTTCCAACTCTTGATAAAAAACGTATTGAAAATCAAAGGCTTCCAAAATATCCTGTAAACTTTCAAATTCTTCCTGAGATACCAATCTGTTTTCAACAATACTGAGTTTTTCTTTTCTTGCTTTTGCTTCATCAGGAGCTTCTTTAAAAGGTACCGGTGTATACTGGGACATAAGAGAAATAAACCCCTTACCGTCAACATATTCTTTAAGCCACTGTAAAGTCAGTATCGTATCATCTATATGGCCGGGCAAAAACAAATGACGGACAATAACCCCGGATTCCATTTTTTCTTTTACTTCCCCCGTCACCCTATGTTTTTTTTCTGCCAGTTTCAACGGACTTTCCTCTATCATAAACAAAATAGATTCTTGAGCCCATTGAGGGTAATCGGGAGCTTTAAATAAACGACGACTTACATCTGTGTTGATAGTTTTATAATCGGGAAGCCAAATATCCACCAAACCGGACAGCAGCTTTAACTTTTCCGGTTTTTCATAGGCAGAAGAATTCCAACAGACTGGAATAGTTAAACCTTTCAGTCTAGCCTCCGTCAGTCCTTGAGCAATAGCCGGTATATCATGGCTTCCTGTTACAATATTGATATTTTCTGCTTCGGCGTTTTGAAGAGCCAAACAAATTTCTGCAAAATCCTGAGTACTGAGATTTGCGCCCATGCCCTGTTGGGAAATCTGGTAATTCTGACAAAAAGCACACCCTAAGTTACATCCCGAAATAAAAATAGTACCGGAACCGTTAAATACCGTAACAGGAGGCTCTTCTCCAAAATGGAGACAGGCACTGGCAGCCCGTATCACAGAGCTTTCCTTGCAAAAACCGGCTCGGGCATCTACACGATTTGCACTGCAATTTCTGGGACATATATGGCACTGTCCGTATTCACTTTGTATCATTTACAAAACCTGCTTTTCCAGAAGAGTACTCATAAGAGTGGTAAGAATATCTACCGGCAAGACCTCTGCTTCATAATTGATACAATCCCGTATCGTTTCCCAGTCCTTTTTTGAAAAACACTCAAAAGAACTATGTTCGCCTTCCAAAAATTCCAAAAGGCAGGCAAGCCAGTCCAAGTGTTCCCGGGTAGGTTCATCTTGCAACTCGGAAGAAGAAGCTATATACTCCGTGCCCCAATATTCTGCCAAAGACTTCGGTACATCCCCTAAATCCTTTCTCCAAGAAGCAAATAGTTCTGCAATTTTTTCGCTTGCAATCAGTCCGTCATAGCCGGTACCGGCTTCTTCCCGATATCGTTTTATGTGACGTTTGCAATCTGCAAGAAATTTATCTATATCAGTCATAAGTATAGTATACCAAAAAGCTAAGAAAAATTTAAGGAAATCTAATTTTTTTTCTTGACTTTTACTGAAACAACTCTTACACTGAATTTATGAACTTAAGAACTGTATTAACACCTGAAACTGTAAACTTGCACTTACAGGGTACAACAAAAGAAGAAATCATTGACGAAATGTTGGATATCCTTATTTCAGCGGGGAAAGTTACTGATAAGGATGCTGCTAGGGAATGTGTTCTGGATCGGGAAAAGAAAATGTCCACAGGCATGAAACACGGTATTGCTATTCCTCACGGAAAGACAGACACCGTATCTGACCTTGTAGCCTGTATCGGAGTTTCTGATAATCCAGTTGATTTTGATTCATTAGACCAAGAACCTTGCCGTATTTTTATTATGACATTGTCTCCTGTGAACAAAACAGGACCACACCTTCAGTTTTTGGCCGAAGTAAGTCTGTTGTTTAAGAGTGCCGAAAAGAGACAAGAAATTCTCAATACAACAGATAAGAGTCAGGTAATTAAGATTTTAACAGAATAGTGTACCCTACAGTACAGATCGAATCAGACCACTTTACAAGATACGGTTCTTGCGGTGGTCTGTTTTTTTTTGCTTTATGTGGAGTTGTAAGTGAAGTTTGACCCTATTTTTTCATTTTGTAACGGGCATTTTCTAAACAAGGAAGGCCAGCCGGTAACATGTGCCGGAAAAGTTTTTGACAGAGAAGACATACCCCATCTTTTATCGTTAGACGAGGCTCAAGCAGAAAAACTGTTTTCAGCATTAAAGACAGACAATGTATCGTTTATTCAATGGCCCGTTACGTGGGAAGCAATAGAACCGGAACCGGAAACTTATGACGAAATGTATTTGGCAAACCTGCGAACCGTTTTGAAAAAAGCAGAAGACTTTGACATCTATGTGTTTATACAGTCTGTCTGCATCAACTGGTCTAAAGCATTGGGAGGGTTAGGGGCTCCCCTATGGACACTGGATGCAGCAAAAATCACTCCGCAAGATACGGCAGAATCTCAAGAAAAAGCAAAAAATACCATGTTTGCCTATTTTTGGAGTGGCAATCAAATTGCTCCTGACTTCCTTATAGAAGGCGACACCTTACAAGACTATTTACAGAATCGTTATATTGAGGCCATGAAACACACAGCCCGCAGAATAAAAGACTGCGTTTCTGTTTTAGGATTTAATTTTATATCACAGTATGAAACCGGTAGTCATCCTTTATTAACCACAAACACAACAAACTTTGCCGAAGAATGCTTTAACCCCTTTATAACCAAATTCCAAGAAGCTTTTCAAAAGAAACACGGACACTATCTGTATTTAGCAGACCTTATACCGCTCCATGCCCACAAAAATCTTGCTACAACCGTTCAACTTCTTTGGGAGGATGAAGACGCCAACGACACAAAAAAAGTAGCCTTGCTATCTCTGTCACAGCTCGGTTTGTCGTCGGACCCGGATGCAATAAAAAACCTCCCTCTGCTACAAGAATTGCAACAAAAGGGAGTTCCTATATTTTTGGAAATACCAAAAGATTTTACTTTAAATCCTGCCGAAACAGAAAAACTATCAGGATTATCCTACTTTTCCATGGCAAGCCGAGTATCGACGTTGTTGACGTAATACTGGGCAACTTCGCTGTTAAACAAACGTTCCAGTCCCTGCTGATAGGTTACAATGGAAGAGATATAGTCCAAAGTCATTTTAGGTGTGCCGTTGTTTCTGACTCTGTTTGTGCCGGCATTGTACATCGCCAAGGCTGAAACTTCGTTTCCGGCAGTATCAAGGCAGTAACGCAAGTGGGACAAACCGTACTTTGCACTAATCTGGGGATCAAAGAACTCTTCTTCCGTCAGGAAAGGGAAAGAACTGCTGTTAAGCTGAAACAATCCTCTGTCTATGGAAGAATTAGTATTCTTGTTGTAAGCCCTCACCTTATAACGGCTTTCCGTATAAGCCAAGGCAAAAGCCAAACTTAAAGGAATGTCGTTTTTGTCAGCTTCTTGCAAAATTGCCAAAGCAACATCTCTGCTCTCTGTAAGATTCGTAAAAAACCATTCCACAGCAGGTCTTGAATAACTTGCTCTGTACAAATCCAAACCGACATCCGTTTTTTCGCCGTATTCCAAAACAGCAGTTTTGTAAGAGATAAAATCCGCATCTGACAGTATGGCAGTTTCACTCTTGATATTTTCTTCTATGGCAGACACGGCTACCGGTACATTTTCCGATGCAATCGGTTCTGATTCTGTTGTATAAACTGTGGGCTCTGCAACAACGGTTTGTTCAACGGGAAAAAGAAATAAAGTAATAAGACAAGATGTAAGAAAAATCATGCAGAAAACGATAACGCCCTTGTACCTTACAACAGGATTGGTATACATTTTCGTGTTTTGTGTCATACTGTAAATATGATACAAAACGAAAAGAAAATCAATACATTTATTACAGTTTATTGCATTCTTTTGAATTATTTACTTAATTTTAACAATCTTTGTGATACAGAAGGATGAGTATCATCCATACCCGGCGACAACTCAACGCCTGCTCCCTGAACTTTTTGCAAAATCAAAAGCATGGCAGACGGATTATACCCCGCTCTTTCCAACATGGTAAGTGCCAGGGTGTCAGCCTCCTGCTCATACTTGGCAGTATACTGTCCCATAACAAAATACAAACAATCTTCTGCGCTGGCCTTAATTTCCTCTTCGGAACCTGTTTTTAACTTAGTTAAAGTATGTCCCAAAGATATATGGGCAAGCTCATGGGCTATCAAGGCAGCTTTTTGCGAATTATCGGTGGCAAAATCCAAAAGTTCCCGGGTTATATAGATGTAACCGGTACCACCGGAAATAGAATTCAATTCATCTGTTTCTAAAATAGCAACTTGTATTTGATCTGGAGCCGGAATTTTCCCGGTAAAAGAAGCCTGTGATAAAAGACGACCAGCAATTTGGTTTAACAGCAACTCATCGGAATATTCAGAGGCATTTTTCCCTTCTGAAGAAGCAACAGGAAAAATCATTTCTATTTTTTCCGCCATATAGTCGGAAGCCAATGCGCAATCCTCTGTTGAAAACTGTTTTGTTTTCTCCTCTGATGTGCTTGATGCACTAAATACAGGAGCAAAAATAGACTCCATGGTTGTACAAGAAAACATGCACAAAAGAGAAACCCCACCAACTAAAAGTGATATTGTATGGAAAACAGTCTTTTTCATACAACAAGTATACCAAATAATTACAAAAACACAAGAAAAATTTTAAAATCCCCTATGGTACCCTTGTCAATCTCTGGAAAAACCATCTATAATCACAACACTCTTTATCCGGTTGCCGGTATGCAACACAGGAATTCAGTACAGATAACCTATACACGGAGGAATGCTTTTTTATGGAAAAGAAAACACAAAGCTTTCTGGCATCCTGCGGAATGCTTGTTACCGCAATGATTTGGGGTTTTGCATTTGTTGTTGTAAAAGACATTGTCTCTGTTATTCCCCCCGTTTACATGATTGCCTTCAGATTTACCATAGCCGGAGCAGGACTTATAATCGTTTTTTTTAACAGACTTAAAAAACTGACCTTATCCGTTTTTATTCATGGCTGTTTTATCGGAGTATTTCTGTTTCTTGCCTATCTTGTTCAAACCATCGGTATACAATATACCACCGCAGGAAAAAACGCATTTTTAACAACAATTTATGTGGTGTTAGTCCCCTTAATCTTGTGGCTCCTTACACGGCGCCCTCCGGAAAAACATATTTTGGTAGCAGCATTGATAACCATAGTGGGAATCGGCCTGTTATCACTTCAAGACGATTTATCAATCAACAAAGGCGACATTTTAACTATTATTTGCAGTTTTGGTTTTGCAATACAAATTATCTTAATTGCAAAATATACAGTGACAGAAGATGCCGTGCTGTTAGCCATAGTGCAAATTGTAGCTACCGCCGTTTTGGGCTGGATCACTGCACCCTTTTTTGACGGTCCTGTACCTTTGGCAGGGTTGACCAATAAAACAGCCTTATTTTCCGTTTTTTATTTGGGAATTTTCAGTACCCTTATCGGGTTTTTGCTGCAAAATGTTTGTCAAAAATACACCCCACCGTCCATTGCAGCTATTTTTCTTTCCTTTGAGTCGGTTTTTGGAGTTGTCTTTTCCTTTATCTTTTTGCATGAAGTACTGACTCTGAGGATGACCATAGGCTGTATCTTACTCTTGCTGGCAATTCTTTTGGCAGAAACAAAATTCTCTTTTATTGTAAAGCCATTTCGCAAAAAATTTTCGTCTTGCTCTAAACCGTAAAATGTCGTACTCTGCAAGTATGAAATACGAAACATTATCTCTTTCTTTCACTCCGGCATTGCTGGAGCGATTTTTGTGTTATGTAAAACAATGGACCACCAGCGACAGCAGCAGAGCAGACCAAGGATTCACTCCTTCTACAGATCGCCAATGGGACTTTGCAAAAAACTTGGCAGAAGAACTGAAACAACTGGGAGTTACCGATGTAACGGTTACTGACCACTGTTATGTTTGTGCCCGCATTCCTGCCACAGCGGGAATGGAACAGGTTCCGGCAGTGGGATTTTTAGCCCACATGGACACAACAGAAGAAGTCAGTGGCAAAGACGTACAGCCCCAAGTTATCGAAAACTATGACGGAAAGGCAATAAACTTGAAAGAATCCGTAGTTTTGGACCCGGAACTTGACCCCAAATTGAAAACAGCTTTGGGAGATACCATTATCACAACAGACGGAACAACGCTTTTAGGTGCCGATGACAAAGCAGGTATCGCCATTATTATGACAGCTTTGTCTCAAATACTCGGAGACAACACACCCCATGGTACAATAGAAATTATTTTTTCTCCCGATGAAGAGACAGGTCACGGCATGGACTTTGTTCCCGTAGAATGGATTACGGCAAAACAATGTTACACCTTTGACGGTAGCAGTTTGGGAGAAATAGAAGACGAATGTTTTAATGCATGGAAAAGTGAAATCGTTTTTACGGGAAAATCAAAACACCCCGGTACAGCCCGCCCCGATATGGTAAACGCCATTACCATGGCCAGCGATTTTGTATCCTTTTTACCAAAACATGAAGCCCCCGAAACAACCGATAAATATTTAGGCTTTTTCTGTCCCACAGAAATTTCCGGTCACATGGAAGAAGCAAAAGTCCAGTTGATTTTGAGAGATTTTGACAGAGATGAAATGGAGCGACGAAAGCAAACGGTAGACACTATTGCAGCAGCAATTATGGCAAAATACAAAGGCTCCAAAGTTACCGTTACCCATACCATGCAATATCTCAACATGAAAGAAAAGGTACAACAGCATCCCCATATTACGGCAAACTTGGTCAAAGCTGTAGAGATGGCCGGTGTTACCCCTGTTTTTACCCCTATTCGGGGAGGAACCGACGGTTCACGGCTCACAGAAATGGGAATCCCCTGTCCGAATATTTTTACCGGCGGACACAACTACCACTCACGGGTGGAATGGGCATCCCTTTCTGAGATGGCATATGGTGTACAGACTATGCTAAACCTCGTGGCCTTACAAGCCGATAAGGAATAACATAGATACTAGGTGGGAGGAACCATATGAATAAACTCTATAGCTACCGCATAGAAGGCGGCTTCCCCATAAAAGGGACGATTACTGCCAGCGGTAACAAAAATGCGGCTTTGCCCTGTATAGCAGCAACTTTATTGACTTCCGAACCTGTGGTTTTGGAAAACATTCCTGACATAAAAGACACCGGAGTTATGTTGGAAATACTACAAAACCTTGGAGTATCTGTAGAAAAAACCGGTGAATCTACATGGAAAATCTGTGCCTCCGGCACTATACATACAGAAATTCCCGTAGAATTGTCAAAAAAACTCCGTGCTTCCATTTTGTTTGCAGGCCCTTTAGTTGCACGCACAGGAAAAGCCAAACTGCCGCCACCGGGAGGAGACGTTATCGGACGCCGGCGTTTGGACACTCACTTTTTAGCCTTAACTGAGTTGGGAGCCAGAGTTGCGGTAAACGGTCAGTTTACCTTTAGTGCCAATAAATTAGCCGGTGCAGACATCTTTTTGGACGAAGCCTCTGTTACCGCAACGGAAAACGCCGTCATGGCGGCAGTGTTGGCAGAAGGACATACCACTGTTACCAATGCAGCCAGTGAGCCACATGTGCAGGACTTGTGTAAAATGCTTAACGCTATGGGAGCAAAAATATCCGGCATCGGCAGCAATATTTTGGAAATTGACGGTGTGGAAGAACTCCACGGTTGTACCTATCGCATCGGTTCCGATTACATGGAAATAGGTTCTTTTATCGGACTTGCCGCCGCAACCCGGGGAAACATCACCATCAAGGGTGTGAATCCCAAAGATATGCGTCCTATTAAGCTAGCCTTCGGAAAATTGGGTATAACTTGGCACATTGAAGGGGATGAATTAACTGTTCCTGACACACAATCAATGCAAGTAAATACAGACTTGGGTGGCATGATTCCCAAAATCGATGACTCACCCTGGCCGGGATTCCCACCTGATTTGACCAGCATCATGACGGTGGTGGCAACTCAAGTGGACGGCACGGTTTTAATACACGAAAAAATGTTTGAATCCCGTATGTTCTTTGTTGACAAACTGATAAACATGGGAGCACGTATCACTTTGTGTGATCCTCACAGAGCCGTAGTCACGGGAGCATGTACACTGCACGGAGATAAATTGGTTTCGCCGGATGTCCGTGCCGGTATGGCAATGATTATTGCAGCTATGGCAGCCAGAGGAGAAAGCACCATCAGCAATGTATATCAGGTGGAACGGGGCTACGAGCACCTTACAGAACGACTGACCGGATTAGGTGCCCATATAGAAAAAATCTATCCGAAAGAAGACTGATATAATTTTTCACTGGTATAAGGAGGCTGTCCCTAAGTTTAACCTGACTTCGGGACGGCTTTACCATGAGCTATAGCTTGTGACAGCTGTCCACTATCTAAAAGATTTAGAATGAACTCATTAGCAGCGTCAACATCAATACTAGAATCAAACTCAAAAATAATCTCTTTTTCAATTTTTATCTGTACATCTTCTAAATCAAAGAGGTAAAATTTGTTGAATATAATATTGTAAAAAAACGAAAAATACAGTAAATAGATTTTACTGGGGAGTTTATGGACAAAAAACGTAAAAACATTATCCGGGAAAATAAAGTATCTGATTTGTATGAATGGTCTTTGGGCGGTTATAAACAAAAGGTGTTGGTTGAAGGAAAAACAAAGCAGCTCCCTATTCTCATTACATTGCACGGAGGGCCGGGAACTCCTGTTCCTTTTTCAGTAGGTTGCCGGGGACTTTTCCCAGAATTTACAGAGCGATTTATCATGGTTTATTGGGATCAATTAGGATGTGGCTGTAACAATTTTGTGATTACGGATTTTTTCACAATCGATTCATTTGTGCAGATGACAATGGATTTGGTTTACGAGATAAAGAAGCTATTCCAAAAAAATAAAATTTATCTGTTTGCAATGTCCTGGGGTTCCATATTAAGTGCAAAACTATTGGAAAAGGAAAGTCATATAGTAGATGGTGTTGTAGTTTATGGACAAATTGTAAGAGATATTTTTTTTAATGATGAAACGATAATGGCTTTGGAAAAATCAAAGCTTCCCAAAAGAAAGTTGGCGGTTATAAAGGCGGCAAAGAAAGAGAGTACGACAAATAAAGAATTGCAATTATTTTCGGCGAGTATCCGTAAATATACATCCGGTTACCAGAATAAAGAAGGGGCTGTCCTAGAAGTTATTAACAGACTTCAAAAAGGGCGGCCTTTTTATGTTAAATGA
>JAHLFV010000236.1 GCA_018883625.1 Candidatus Treponema excrementipullorum | reverse complement strand
ACCTATTTGGAAAGTGCAGATAAATATGCCCGGGACAAAACAGAAATTATCGTTCTTCGGGGATTTTGTTATCTGGGACTGGATAGAACGGAAGAAGCAAAGATTTTGTTTAATCAAGTGTTGACTTCTTTTCCCAACAATATCGATGCCCGTTTCGGACTGGCTCAAATAGATATATTGGCAGGGCGATTAACAGGGGCAGAAACTCTTTACTTGGATGCTTTAAAACGACAAAAGTTAAACAGAAATGCTCTTTTGGCGGTATCCTTGGTTTCTCAAGAAATGGGAAAAAAAGAACAGGCTCAAGAATATATTAATCAAGCGTTACAGTATCATGGTAAAGATGCAGAAGTACAATATGTTGCCGGATGGATATCTTTCCTTAATGAGGATTATACCGCCACTGAACGATATGTGCGGACTTCTGTTGTATTGAATCCCAATTTTGATAAATCCTATGAACTTTTAGCTGCCGTATTGTTTCAGCAGGGCAGATATGAAGAAGCCATTGATATTTGTGATTATCGTTTGAATCAGAACAGAAATCTTATTTCTGCTTGGTATCTTAAAGGTTATGCCCTTACTAAATTAAATAAAATGGAAGAAGCGTACTCCATTTTTGAGTCTGCTTTGGCTATTGCACCGGAAGATGAGTTAATGAGAACGGCTTTGGAACAAATCGTGTTGGATACCTTCAATATAGAGGATACCCGACGGACAAAGTGGGCTCAATATCACATAACTCGAGCTAAAAACTATGAAGGACAGTATGAAGCTCCTCAAGCCGAGTACGAGTATAAAATCGCTTTGCGTTTGGATCCTCTCAATATTCCGGCTCGTTCCGCTTACGCTGCCATGCTAGACAGAAAGGGACAGCAAGAAATGTATTTGGATCAGCTGACTTTTATCAGCAGTATAGATACGGTTTCTGTTAAAGTTGCTGATACAATTGAAGCTTACAAATCATTGCTTTCCGATAACCTAGCCAGTCGGTGGAATGTAGATCCTTTCTACTTGGATAAAAAACGATGGACAGTGGGGCTCTACACATACGGAACACCACCTCAGTTGCTCCATGCAGAAGCTGGAATTGTAACACTGAAAGCTATAGAATCACAGTTTGATGGCGTACGGACTATAGACGCTCGGGCATATCCTAAAGCAGTAAACTATTCAGAGGCTTTCCGTATGGCTCGGGAAACAAAACAAGATTATTTTGTCATGCTTAAATACGAAGAAAACGAGCGAGAACTTTTGTTGACAGCTACTGTATATTCCGGTAAAAACGGAACAGAGGCGGGAACTCTTAGTTTCTACCAGACAGGAAACCAGCGTTTTTCCGGAGCTTTACGAAGAATGTGTTTGGCTATCGCCGATATGGTTCCCATGAAGGGTAAGATTTTAGACAGAAATACGGATCGTGTTTTGGTGGATTTGGGTTCCATAGATGGACTGGCTAAAGGGGATGTGTTAACGGTAGTAAAAGCCGGTACTCTTACTACCCCTGATACCGGTATGGGAATAAAGTATGACGACAGCAATGTATTAGGTACGGTTACTATTACGGAAGTCAGTGAAAATGTTTCGGAAGGCAAATATGAAAAGAAAGGTTTCTATGACAGACTGAATATTAAAGATGAAGTTGTTATGGGAAACCAAGAACAGAGTATCACGGCTTTTAAGGCAGAAGGAGCTGTTAATTCCATTATTCCTTCTGCTTCCGAGATAACCGGTTCCGAATTCCCGGTATTGTCTAGAATGCTTCAGGATATTTACATTATTGAGTAAAATGTAGGCGAAGTATGAAAAAAGGCTGTCTTTTGGAAAGAGAGATATTCCAGGACAGCCTTTTTTATGTTTTACTGTGTGACGGGAATTTGATAATTTTGTAACGCTGTTTGAATCCAATAATCGGATAAACCGGGAAACGCTTCTTTTACAGTTAAGAAATAAGTTAAGGCTTCTTTGTATTTACCCAAGAAAAAATATGACTCTCCCAAATAAAATGTTGCTCTGTTTTTTACACTGTCGGAACGCCTGATATCTAGGAAACTTCGGATTTCCTGAATGGTTTTTTCGTAGTTTTTTTGTGTAAAATATTCTGTAATTATTCTTGTTAAAAGGTATTCTTCTCCGGCAAGAAGACTGATATCTGTTTCCTCCGGGAAAACATAGCCATCAGGTATATGGAGAGCATTTGTACTAAATTCCTTGCTTACTGAGCCGGCGGTACCGGGATGATTCAAAAGAGGAAGGGGAAAGCTTCGTAATCCTGTATCAGGGTCTGGTTTTTCCACTTTTGTTATTTTTTCAGGAAGAATGGGTGCCTCAGCAGGTACTAATGGTGTGATTCCCCATACAGTGGTATTGGCGCCGGGAATAACAAAATCCGCCATATCTGAACCTTCCTTTGTTAAGAGGACGGTATAATAAAATTCCTTTTTTTCTGAAACAGTATCGATGTATTCTGTTTCAAAACCATGTAACAGAGCTAAAGGTTTTTCATTCCAAAGAGCAGACACATCCGATACAGGAATATTTGTTCTGTAAATTGCAATGGAAAGGACATCTTTTTCCGTGTCAAGATTTTGAGGTAAAGTCCACCGTATTTTTATTTGATTTTCTGATATAGCTTCAACGTCTATGTCCGTGACAAAGAGACGTTGGGACTGGGCAAAAGCACCAAAGAGAGAAAAAAACAATACAGAAAGGAACACAAATTTCTTCATAATACCATAATGAGACAAAATTTTTTTTTTTTCAAGAGCGGTATAGACAATTCTGTATCTTTATTTTATGCTTGTACTATGTTTGTCTCTGTAATTTTGGATCCCAGTACTACGGAAACTGCCAAATCCTTGGCAACTATTTTGGCTTATTTCAGATTTAAAAAAGTGCAACGGGCATGTTGGGAAAATGCTTTTTTCAGAAGTGACAGTTTAATAGCTGTCTCTTATACACATCTCC
>JAHLFV010000235.1 GCA_018883625.1 Candidatus Treponema excrementipullorum | reverse complement strand
TTTCTTATCTTATTACTCCCGATAAGTCATATTTTAAAATTCGAGATGAAGGTGATGGTTTTGATTGGCGAGCACAGCTAAAAGAAGAAGAGGATCAGAATGGGCTTCACGGCAGAGGCATAAAACTGACTCAACAATTTGTACAAAATATTAAATTCAATGACAAAGGTAATGAAGTATCTTTTGAAATAGACAATATTCAAAATAAATCAAACACTATTCCTATGATCATGGAATCCTTTGAAACCATTACTTGTGAAAACAAAGAAGTTATATGCAGACAAAACGAACCGACAAACCATCTATTCTTTATTGTTTCAGGTCGCTATGCTGTGTATTCTTCACGAAAATTAGTATCTGTGTTGACACCCAATGATATGTTTATAGGTGAAATGTCTTTTTTGCTTAACGACAGAAGAAGTGCCACCATCCTTGCCGTAGGACAAGGACAACTCCTAAAAATACCCAAAAGTACTTTTCTTAACTTAATTAAGAAAAATCCCCATTACGGAATATTTCTTTCAAAATTACTAGCCCAGCGCTTAGTAAGACAAACTAAACAAACCATATCTTTAAGTACGGAAATTACAGAATTAAGGAACAAGTTGGGGATTTTAGAAACAATTTGATTCGTTAGCGGTATTTTTTCTTGCACCATAAAACCAAAACGATTATACTGTGATATATTGATTGTTAAGGAGTATTTTATGGAAACCCCAATGTCTCTCGGCAGTAACAGGGAAATATGCCACTGCAAGAAAGTGACATATTTGGATATTGAAAAAGCACTGCACGAAAATGAAAAATTCAGTGACGTAGAAAAAGCATTCGAATCCGTGCAAGAAATCACACATTGTTCAACAGGGTGCAGAGGATGTCACGATGAAATTTTAAAAACTATATCCGAAATAATGTCTATGTAGCTGTAAAAAAAAGTCCCGTCTGGGACTTTTTTTTACGAATACTAATATTTTAGTTTTGGTTAATCTTAAAGCGCTTGTTAAAGCGTTCAATACGACCGGCAGTATCTACAAGCTTTTGCTTACCTGTAAAGAACGGGTGACAAGCAGAACAAATTTCAACATTGATATTTTTTACTGTTGAACGAGTTTCAATAACATTACCACAAACACAAGTAATCTTTGTCAACTCATAGTTAGGATGAATGCCCTCTTTCATTATAACCTCCATATATAATTACCTTGCCCTGTTACAGGGATTTCTCTTCTGTAACCACAAGATAAAAAGATCTACATAAAACTAGTCAGGATCTGACCCATTCATTGATTTTAAGAACGCTTCATTATTCTTGGTTATCTTCATTTTGTCAAGTATCAACTCGATAATTTCTGTATCTTCCATGGGATTGATAACCTTTCTAAGAATCCACATTTTTTGTAATTCTTCTTCTGTAAGAAGCAGCTCTTCTTTTCTTGTTCCGGACTTCTTAATATTGATAGCAGGAAAGAGCCTTCTGTCTGCCAACTTTCTATCCAGATTAATTTCCATGTTGCCGGTACCTTTGAATTCTTCAAAGATAACTTCGTCCATACGGCTACCGGTTTCTATGAGGGCAGTAGAAATAATAGTTAAACTACCCCCCTCCTCCACATTACGGGCAGCTCCAAAAAACCGCTTAGGTTTATGCAAGGCATTGGAATCAACACCACCTGACAAAACCTTACCTGATGTGGGAACTGTTTGATTATAAGCTCGGGCTAAACGGGTAATTGAATCCAAGAAAATTACAACATCCCGCTTATGTTCTACAAGACGTTTTGCCTTTTCCAAAACCATTTCCGCTACTTGCACGTGACGGGTTGCCTGTTCATCAAAGGTAGAAGAAATTACTTCAGCTTTGATGGAACGCTCCATCTCCGTTACTTCTTCAGGTCGTTCATCTATCAATAACACGATAAGGTATACTTCCGGATGATTTGTAGTAATGGCATTAGCGATTTTTTGCATTAAAATAGTTTTACCGGCCTTGGGAGGAGCAACAATCAAAGCACGTTGTCCCTTACCGATGGGACAGAACAAGTCCATAATACGGGTAGAAAACTCTGTAGTGGTTGTCTCTAACCGTAACTTACTATCTGGATACAAAGGTGTTAGATTTTCAAAAGGAATGCGGGTTTGAGCAACACGGGTTTCGTCAAAGTTGACGGTTTCAATTCTTAACAAGGCAAAAAACCGCTCCCCTTCTTTGGGAGACCGTATTTGACCGTAAATCGTATCACCGGTTTTCAGGTTAAACAACCGAATCTGACTGGGAGAAATATAAATATCATCCGGACCGGGAAGATAACTGTTTTGGGGAGAACGCAAAAATCCGTATCCGTCAGGCAGAATCTCCAAGGCACCGCTGGCAAAAATTATTCCGCCATGTTCGGTGTGAGCTTTCAAAATAACAAAAATAAGCTCTTGTTTTTTCATGGGGGCTAAATCATCAGCCATGAGACCGTATTGCATAGCTAAATCTCTCAACCCCTGGATACCCATTGCAGTTAAATCATTGATAGAAAGCCTTGGTTTTGATTCGGAATTAGCTTCTTCTGCAGCGATCCGGGCGGCTTCCATCTCTGCCGCCATTTGTCTTTCCAAACTGGCAGCGGTATTTCTGTATGTATTTCTGTAATTGCTGTTTCGTCCACGACCACGGGGGACATACTCTGTATCGGGATTATTTCTTAAATTCGGTGTACGTCTTACCGTTCGTCGAACAGGAACCCGTTCACCAGCTCCCCGTTCTCTTGCAGGCGTTACATCCGAATTTGTAGTCTGCTCATCAACTTTATCTGATTGCTCTTGATTCTCTGCCGTTGTCTCTACACTATTGACGGCAGTCTCTTGGTCACTTATTTCTTCAGAAGGAACTTCTGAAACAGATTCCCCGGAATTCTCCGTTCCGGAAAAGGTAGAGAGGGTATCGGCATCAGGAACATTTAACCCTAGTTCAGGTTGTTCTTCCTGGGGCAGATTTTCCGACGTGTCGATAAACCGACGTCTTTGAATCGGTGCCATTAATAAATCTCCATGATATTTCTATTGAAGTATAAACATGTATATTTAGGAATAAAATACAATACTAAATTAAGAAACGAATTTCGTAGCTTTATTGACTAACTGTATCAAAAAATATGAAGAATTGTCAAGTAGTTATTTTAGATAAAACTTTTTGTCGCAAAAGCAAAAGTTTTTTTTATTTTCTTGAAAATGTGTTGATACAGAGAAAATTCAGTTTTTTAGTATACTTGACTTTTATGCCGGAATGTTTCATAGTTATACCATGTTTGAAGAAAAGCGGAGACATCCGCGGTTTAATGTTACAGGACGGGTTGACGCTGCCGATCTTTGTATTTTTCCCGGTATCCTTCTTGATTTAAGTCTTGGCGGATGCCGAGTCAGGTTTCCCATACAAGTTACAGTCAATCCAGATGAGGAATATCAATTAAAGCTGAAATTCTCCTGTGATTGTATATCAAAATCCTTAACTCTTTTAGGACGCCCTGCTTACGTAAAAACTTCAGACTCCACGGAAGTCGGTTTTCAATTTTTGAGGAGTCCCGATTCACCGGGTTTAAAAGATTTTATCGAAGAGTACACAAATCTAAATAATCAAGACCCCTACGGTGAGTATTCTGTTAATTTAAATAATGCGGTAAAATTCTACGACGGGAATGTATGTCTGTCCTTTTAGAACCATATCCTTCTGGTACCGTTGGTTATTTAGCTTTTCCTGAACAAAAACAGTTTCTCATCTCTGAATTACGGGAACGTTTTTTTCTTACGGAAAAAGATATTTTAAAAAGTCACGTTGCCGAGAATTTGTTTCTCTTTACCCCCGACATGCTTCCTTCAGAACTGACTGGGCCTAAACCGGAGAAAGTCCCTTATTGGAGTAGCACGGTTTTACTTAATCCCCAAAAAGCCAATTTTAATTCTATCGGAGAGGCTGCCGGTCTTCTCAAGGAAATACAAAGAAATTGGGCTCCCTACACTTTTACCCAGTTCCGCAGAACCGCCCTGATTCAGGAAAAATTACCCTATATCAACGTAAAGCCTCGACAATTTCCTTTTAAAGTCCATGATACTCCGGTGGGACTTTATTGTTTGCTTGACACAAACAATATGATTCTTTCGGGAGACTGTACCAGTTTTTATCCCCAGGGATTAATCCAGTTTGTAGAAGACCACGAAAATCCTCCTAGCAGAGCATATTTGAAATTGCAAGAAGCTCTTATTCATGCTCAAAACTTTTTTCATATTTTTCCTCAACCAGAACAACGAATTTTTGATGCCGGTGCCTGTCCGGGAGGCTGGACTTGGGTGTTATTACAATTAGGCTGTTCCGTTTTTGCAGTGGACAGAAGCCCCTTGGCTGACTCCTTAATGAGCTCTCCTAAAGTTGAATTTTTAAAACACGATGCCTTTACCCTTTTACCGCAAGATATTGGTCCTTTTGATTGGGTGTGTTCCGATGTTATCTGTTATCCTCAGCGATTGTTACATTGGATCCATCTGTGGCTCGACAGCGGTATGTGTAATAATATGGTCTGTACCATAAAAATGCAAGGAAAAATCGACTGGCCCCTTATAGCAGAATTTGCCGCAATTAAGCACAGTAAGGTTTTACATCTACATTACAATAAACACGAACTTACATGGATTTACCATAAAGAAACAGAACCAACACAGAATGTAATCGATACTCTGTAAAATATTTTGCTACAAGCTCCATAGCAAGCAGCTTTTTCAGTGAATATCCGTCAAATTGTATGGAGTTTCTTGGTAGACGTAGTAATTTAACCAATTAGAATAAAAAAGGTGAGCAGTACTTCTCCAGTTAGACACAGGCACATTGCGACTGTCATCATTAGGAAAATAATTTACCGGCACTTTTATGTCCAAGCCCTTATCTTTATCCCGAAAATATTCCTGTGCTAAAGTATCTGTGTCATACTCCAAATGACCGGTCATAAAAATCTCTCGGTTAGACTTTGATTTTACCAGTAAGATCCCGCCTTTTTCAGACTCCGCTAGCACCACCAGCTCATCTTGTTTTACAATATCTTCTCTTTTTACGGTGGTGTGCCGGGACTGGGGAACGGTAAAAACGTCATTAAAGCCCCGCAACAACGGTTCATGCACCACCGTCCGACGATGATTATATATGCCAAAAAGTTTTTCGGGTAGAAGATATTTAGGTATTCCGTAATGATGATACAATCCCGCCTGAGCTCCCCAACAAATGTACAACGTACTGAAAACATTTTCTTTGGCGTAATCCATGATATCACAAAGCTCTGACCAATAATCAATTTTTTCAAATTCCAGTTGTTCTACAGGAGCACCGGTTATTATCATACCATCATAACGGGATTTGAATACCTCTTTTGAAGTGATATAAAACTTTTCAAGATGATCCAGTCCGGTATTTTTTGACACATGATCTTCCATTCTGACAAGAGAAATTTCCACTTGCAAAGGTGTGTTTCCCAAAAGTCGCAACAGTTGGGTTTCCGTAGCGATTTTTGTAGGCATTAAATTTACTATGGCTATTTTAAGAGGACGAATATCCTGACAGGAAGCCCTCTGCTCCGTCATTACGAAAATATTTTCCTGTTCCAAAATCGAACAAGCTGGTAAATCAGATTGTATTTTTATAGGCATATCTCGGAAAGTATAGCATATTCACTTTATATTTGCTATACTGACAGTTATGAGATTCTCTGCTTATAGTGCCGAAAAAGGCGGTGGTGCCGGAAAAATCGACATGAAAAATGCTGTGAAAAAATTGCAGACATTGATTTTTCCTCCTAAAATTACACCAGAACAATTTAGGCATAAGATCGAAGAAACATTTTCTACAGTACATATTCCTAGTCGAGTAGAATGCGAAGAAAAACATATTGGAAATGTTCCCTGCCTTGTATTAACCCCGGAAATAGCATCTTCCAACAGGGTAGTAATATATATTCACGGAGGCTCCTTTATAGGAGGTTCTTCAAAAGCTTGGAGAAGCTTTTGTGCTTCCTTTGCCGCAGAGGCTTCCTCTAAAACCATTGTTCCCGATTTTCGTCTTGCCCCCCAGTCTCCTTATCCCGGAGCATTGGAAGATGTACAGGTTGTTTTCAGAGAAATACACAGCGCTGTTGTTCAAAACAGAGAATCCTCTTCATCCATCATTATTGCTGCAGATGGTTCGGGGGCATCTATAGCGTTGGCCTTGGTTCAATCCATGAAAGAAAATTATCGAAGTGCCATACGTAACATAATACTCTTCTCTCCTTGGCTTGATTTAACCTATGATTTAAAAAATATCTCGGATAAGAAAGGTTCAGACGGTTTGGTGACAGTCGACAGTCTTATCCGAAGCGGAGAATTGTATACATATAGGGATAATTTATCCCATCCCTTAATTTCACCGTTATACATTTCTCCGGAAAAATTGGAAAAGTTTCCCCCAGTTTATATGCAATGTGGCGGGAAAGAGTTACTTTTACCTAAGTATCAAGCCTTTCATCAATTATTAACTCAACATGGTGTTGACTCTGTTTTGGATCTTTGGCCTGATATGATTTTCATGTTTCAAATGGCACACGAATTTATTCCTCAGGCTCATCTTGCCATCCAGCGAGTAGGAAGGTATATACAAAATTACAAAAAAGAAAAGGATTAGTATAGTATGGAATTGGTTTCACCGGCAGGCAATATCGAAAAACTTTATTATGCCTATACCTACGGCGCAGATGCTGCCTATATCGGATTAAAAAAATTTTCTCTTCGGGTCAAAGCCGATAATTTTTACGAAGAAGAATATAAGCAAATTATCGATTTGAAAAACACATATCCCGGAAAACGGCTTTTTTGCGCTTTAAATATAAGTTTTCACAATAAGGATATCGATAATTTTTTGTCTGAACTGGATTATTTTAAAAGCTATCCCATAGACGCCTTTATTATTCAAGATATCGGTATGGTATCTATTATTCAAAAATACTTTCCCCAAGCTACTCTTCATCTTAGCACACAAGCAAACTGTATTAACAGAGAAGCAGTCAAAATGTACAGGAGCCTTGGTTTTAAACGAGTTGTTGTTGGTCGGGAAACCACACTCAATGAAATAAGAGAAATAAAAGATGCCGTTCCTGACATGGAAATAGAAGCATTCGGCCATGGAGCCATGTGTATTGCCTATTCGGGACGATGTCTCCTGAGTGCTTATTTAACGGGACGTAGTGCTAACGGCGGAGCTTGTTCCCATTCTTGTCGCTGGGACTATGACTTATTAACAAGTATGCCTCAATCGGGCTCTTTAGTTCTACAGGAAAAAAAACGTCAGGGAGAATACTTCCCTGTTTTTGAAGGAGATGATTTTACTGCTATATTGTCTTCCAAAGATATATGTATGATCGATCACTTAGAAGATATGAAAAAAGCCGGTGTTGACT
>JAHLFV010000020.1 GCA_018883625.1 Candidatus Treponema excrementipullorum | reverse complement strand
GATGGTATTCAAAATAACATTGGGAAAAGAAATCGATATACTGGAGCCTAAAGAACGGAACTCAAACTTGTTACCGGTAAAAGCAAAAGGAGATGTTCTGTTTCTGTCTGTTTCATCCTTGGGGAAGTTAGGCAGTGCATCCACCCCCAACTTAATAACTTGCTTTGCTTTGCGGTCGTAGGGTTTACCTTCCCGAATGGACTTGAGAATGGCATCCAAGTCTTCCCCCAAAAACATGGAGATAATTGCAGGAGGAGCTTCATTGGCTCCCAGTCGGTGATCATTACCGGCAGTGGCTACGGAAACCCGCAATAAATCCTGATACTCATCTATACCTTTGATGATGGCTGTTAAAATCAACAGGAACTGAGCGTTGTCTTCCGGGGTATTTCCCGGCTCCAACAGATTTTCTCCCGTATCGGTGGAAAGAGACCAGTTATTATGTTTACCGGAACCGTTTACCCCGGCAAAAGGTTTTTCGTGAAGAAGGCACACCAAACCGTGACGGACTGCCACTTTTTTCATCATTTCCATGGTAAGTTGATTGCCGTCGGCAGCCAAGTTAGTGGTGGTAAAAATAGGTGCCAACTCGTGCTGGGCAGGGGCTACTTCATTGTGTTTTGTCTTTGACAAAATCCCCAGCTTCCATAATTCTTCGTCCAACTCATTCATAAAAGCCAAGACACGGGGTTTTATCATACCAAAATAGTGGTCGTCCAATTCCTGACCTTTAGGAGGCTTTGCCCCAAATAGGGTTCGTCCCGTATATACCAAGTCTTTCCGCTGTTCCCACATTTTTCTGTCTATAAGAAAGTATTCCTGCTCCGCACCTACGGTAGTGGTAACCCGTCTGACTTTTTTACCGAAAAGTTTTAAAATACGCTTTGCCTGTTTATCAATGGCGTCCATGGAACGCAACAACGGAGTTTTCTGATCCAAAGCCTCACCGCCGTAGGAACAGAAGGCAGTGGGAATACACAGAGAACCGTCTTTGATAAAAGCGGGAGAAGTGGGGTCCCAAGCAGTATATCCTCGGGCTTCGTAGGTGGCACGGATTCCTCCAGACGGAAAACTGGAACCGTCGGGTTCCCCTTTTACCAATTCTTTACCGGAAAACTCCATAATAACGGTGCCGTTCCCTTGCGGAGTAATAAAACTGTCGTGCTTTTCTGCGGTAATGCCCGTCATGGGTTGGAACCAGTGAGTATAATGGGTTGCCCCCTTTTCCACTGCCCAATCTTTCATGGCATTGGCAATGGTATTGGCAACACTCATGTCCAGAGGAATTCCTTCGTCCATTGTTTTTTTGAGAGCCTTAAAGGTTTCTTTGGGAAGTCTTTCCCTCATCACGGCTTCGTTAAAAACCATACTTCCGAAAATCTCTGACATTTTACTCATTGTATTTTACCCCCAACCCTTGAACAGTCTTATATACTGTCGGCTTTTAAGTTTTTCCTATCTTATACGCTTTTTTTGTAAAAATCAATGAACTAGAGTTAGGGAGATACTTCCTTATTCCATATCCGTCTATATATCACAACTTTTTGAAAGTATTCGGCAATTTATGACAAACTTTACCGTTCTTGACAAAACTTTGATTTTGTGCTATCGTGCTCTTATCGTGTGTCGGGGGTGTAGCTCATCTGGCTAGAGCGCTTGCATGGCATGCAAGAGGTAAGGGGTTCAAGTCCCCTCATCTCCAAAGGACTGAAAACACAAGTTTTTCAGTCCTTTTTTTGTTTTAAAGCTTGTCTTTGAGTATAAAATACATACCGGAATCAATCCTAAAAGGGAGGTAAACCATGCCTTTGAAAATAGTATTCGGTGATATCACCAAAATGAAGGTGGATGCCATAGCCAATGCTGCCAATACTTCTCTGTTGGGCGGTGGTGGTGTTGACGGAGCCATACATCGGGCTGCCGGTCCCGGCCTTCTTGCGGAATGCAGGACTTTAGGCGGATGCGAAACCGGCAAAGCAAAGCTTACCGGAGCATATAACCTTCCTTGCAAATATGTGATTCACACCGTGGGACCGGTGTGGCACGGAGGAAACCGAGGAGAAGAGGCTGCCCTCACATCCTGTTATACAAGCTCTCTTTCCCTTGCAGAAAAACACGGCTGTTCTTCTATAGCTTTTCCTCTGATATCTTCCGGTGTGTACGGGTACCCTAAAGCAAGTGCCCTCCGTATTGCAGTGGATACAATACAATCCTTTTTGAAAGAACATGACATGGTGGTGTATCTTGTTGTTTTTGACGGGGAACTCCGCACCTTAAGCGAAACTCTGTTCCCGGAATATATCCGGCAAGAAGGATAAAAATAGTTCGACACAGCCAACCTATAGCATAAAATACCGGAGCATATAGAAGAAAAAGCCTTATAAAGGATTGGGTACTGCTTCTGTACCGATTTTTTCTGATGTCTCTTTTTCATCACCCTTTGGAGCATTTCCTGCATCAAATCTTTTGTACCACTTTCAAACCGCAGTTTCTCCTTGGCCTTACAGCCACACCAGAAAGAACAGATGGACAAGATATTTTCAAAATATTTGATTTCAACCGTGCTATAAATATACGATTGAGAGATTCCCTTCAAAAAGATTTTAGTCTGTCCTTTCCATTATTTTGGAATAAAGGATGTTGATGGTATCGATTATTCAACATTAAAACATACGCCAGAAGATGGGGAAGACTATTTAAATGAAGTTTCTGCTCTGTTGATGAAGTCAAAACGTGTTGATTATATTTTGGAAAAAATTAAATTTTATCGCCATGACGGAGATAAAACAAAATGTCTGGGTTTCTGTGCAACAGTCGAACATGCAGAATTTATGGCTCATTCTTTTAATTCTCTTTTAGGAGCTGGCACAGCGGTTGCTCTTTCTGGAAAAAACTCAGTTACACAACGACAAAAATATCTACAAGATTTAGAAAATGACGATACACAACTTCAATATATTTTTTCTCGAGATATCTTTAATGAAGGAATTGATGTTCAAAATATCAATTTGATTTTGATGCTTCGTCCCACTCAATCATCGATTGTTTTTACTCAACAGCTTGGAAGGGGGCTCAGAAAAATTAAAGGTAAAGAGTTCTTAACTGTTTTAGACTTTATAGGAAATTATCAGCGCTCATTTCTTATAAGCAGTGTATTTTCAAGAGAACCAAATCCAGACAAAAAAACAAGGTTAAGAGAAGTATCTTCAGATTTTAATGATATTCCTGGCGATACCTTTATACACTTTGATAAAATCGTAAAAGAACAGATATTAAAACAAATTGATCAAGAAAAATTTATGTCTGATTCAAATCAAAAAAAAGCCTATTTCGTATTTAGAAAAGACAATGGAAATAAGGTTCCCTTACTAACGGATTATATAAAAAGAGGTTCTGACTTAGATCCTTGTTTATTTAGCAAAATAAAAAAAGGTTCTCTTCTATATCATTCTTATTTAGAATTTGTCATTTCAGCTGAAAATGAATTAAACTCAGAAGAATCTGCATCTCTCAATATATTACATAAAAATAATCTGTTTATCAGTTTAATAAGTTTTTTAGAGACACTGCTCCCTGCCAAAAGAATTGAGGAATGGTGTATTCTTGATTTCCTGTTTAAAAATCCCAGTTCTCAAATATCAGTTTCTGAATTGCAAGATTTAATGAAAAAATATGTTGATTATGAAAACATTCAAAATCTACGACATGCTTGTAGAGTTCTTTCTGGAGAATTTTGGGATAGCAATGAAAATAAAAAATACAGCAATATAAGATTCAACTTTTCAGCTGATTTAATTTCGCTAAATGAAAATGTAAAAGCTTTATTTAAAATTCAAGACAAC
The DNA here is from genome assembly GCA_018883625.1 of Candidatus Treponema excrementipullorum. Lineage (GTDB taxonomy): Bacteria > Spirochaetota > Spirochaetia > Treponematales > Treponemataceae > Treponema_F > Treponema_F excrementipullorum. The sequence goes on along the minus strand of JAHLFV010000020.1, from coordinate 7,227 downwards.
CTCTCTTCTGAATATAAAAAATGGTTGTTGGATTTTTCTGAATATGCAATTCTAAGGTATGACGATGAATTTGGAAGAAATTTTTATGGATTTCCATTTTTAAAACCATATCAAAAATATTCAATGCGGTCTCTTGCTATTTTAAGCAATTATGAAAAAATCCACAGTTCTTTTAGAGGAAGTGGGGTAATTTATAATATACCGTCCGACTATTTTATTTTTGTCGATTTATATAAAGAAGATTTGAAAAAAGCAGAATTTAACTACGATGATAGATTTATTACTCCAAGTTGTCTACACTGGACAGGGCCAGATAAATGGAATCAACAGCATAAAATAATGAGCAATATAATCAATCATTTTGAAAAAGGTATAAATACTCATTTTTTTATTCGAAAATTCAAACAAGTAGAAGGAATTCCTCAGGATTATATTTACATCGGAGACGGTGTCGTTTTTAAAGATACTGTTCCCAAAGAACTTGTAAATCCTGTTTTTATGGATTTTACCATTCACCAAATACCGGATCAGATGTATACTGATTTCATTACAAAATCAGATATAACAAACGTTGAATAACCAAACAGAGGTGTTACCATGAAGACAATAAAAGTTGTGGCAGCGGTTATTTTCCGCACATCAGAATCAGGCACAAAAGAAATTTTAGCCACCCAAAGAGGCTACGGAGAATTCAAAGACTGGTGGGAATTTCCCGGAGGAAAAATCGAGGAAGGAGAAACTCCCCAACAAGCTCTTACCCGGGAAATTAAGGAAGAACTTGATACGGCAATTTCCGTGGGAGATTGTATCGGTACCATTGAATATGATTACCCTACTTTTCATCTTTCTATGGACTGTTTTTACTGTACCTTGATTTCGGGACAAAAAGAGTTTTCTCTTTTGGAACACGAAAACGCCACTTGGCTTAATGCCGAAACCTTGAAAAGCGTAAAGTGGCTTCCCGCCGATTTAGATATTTTGGATACAATTTCTGCCCTGTTGTAAACACAGGGGATGGGATGTCAGAAAATACAACTTTGTATCTTTCAAGTCCCGGTTCTGAGAGTGCCCAATCACCCTATACTACAGCTTCCTGCTCCAGTTTACAGTTGTGAGCAAGCATATATTCCAATACATCTTTGTAGGGCAGGTCTTTTTCCAATAAGTCTTGTATTCTTTTTCTGTCACGGTCAGTTAAAGGTAACACATTGTCTTTGTATTTTTCCAAAACAGCACAATCCATACCCCAAGGTTCAAAAGCAATGCCGGTTTTCAGTTTCAGATGCTCCAAAATATAAAAACCTCCGGCATCAATGTCTCCAAAATGCCTGAAACGACAACCGGGATTTTCGGCGTACACCATAGTAAGAAAATCCCGTTTTACCTGATTGTGAAAACCGCCTAAATATACTGCCATTTCGTTTTTCGGTTCATACCGATGAAAAGCCGTCAGATTTTCTATAGTGATAACACCGGCCCCTCCCAGCGTCACGTGTTTTAAGGCCTTTAATGTAGCGGTGGAAAGTCCTAAATCGCCCTTTATTTTTGACAAATCAATCGTTTCTCCGCAATCTAGCACACCGCAACCTTTAACCATGACATAAGTCGGAGTTTTTATAACGTTATGTTCTTCAAAAACCGTATCTTTATCTTCATAAGAACCATAGGCAAATAAAAGACTTCTTACCTTTGATTCCAGTTTTTCCAACTGTTTTGAATTGTTAAACAGCTTTACCGATAACTCCCGGATAAAAATTTCTTCCCGATTTTCCCATACAGCTTTGGCAGCACGCAATACATCGTTGTATTCTGCCATATCGCCCTCAAAAAACAACACATTTTGATTTTTTTCTATCCGTTGTTTTTGGTTTTCGGCATATAAAATCAAAGGATTTTCTTCTTCTCGCCGGAAGATATTCCCGGTTTCTTTGACCACGGGGATTTTTCCATCTTTACACAAGGCCTTTTGTAAAAAAATCTCGGCACCTACATGGATACTATCCGTTCCTCCAGTTCTGATACCAGTGTAATTATCAGCATTACCGTAAAATACAAGAAGTCTCAAAATTTCATCCTGAATTTTTCTTCTGGGAATCCGTTTGACATAGGCGTATATATCGTCCAGTTTTGCAACATTCAAAGTTACATAGGTTATTTCACCGCTTTTTTTCTTTGTAATCGAAACGAAATCCTTCGACAATAAAAAGGCCACGGAGGCATTCAGTTTGGTGTAATACTCAAATTCCGCATGGTCCAAATACCGGGGAAATAAAGATCCTATAGATACTTTAAAAGTCTGTGTATTTTTGTTTGTTCCCGTAAAAGATTTACTCTTTTCATAATTATCCAATAAAACGTTTAATATTTCGGTTTCCGGCTTAGTCCCCATAGTATTTAAAATCCTCCGCAAAACTGACGGTATCTTCCCGCATTACCGTAATAACGGAGTCTACATGTTCTTCTATATCTTGAATTTTGGGAGACGGCGCAACAAGAATCGTCTGAAAATCCAAAGCTTTGAAAAACTGCATAACCGATTCAATCCGCTGTTCATCCATATTGCTAAAAGCTTCATCCAGTAACAGCAATCGGATTGAATTATTGTTTTTATAAATAGTATTGAGGGATGCTCCCATGATGACATAAAAGGGAACCTGAGACTCTCCGCCACTGTTACTTTTTGCTTTGGCAGAAAGTTTTTGTACCGTACCGTTTTTCTTTACGATTTCTATATCGTAGTCCAAATAGGTTCGATAGTCCGTATATTCCCGTACTGCCGCATCCCCGGAGTCTCTCGATTTAATCTTTGAAAACAACTCTTCAATTTCGTCTTTATACTGATTTTGAAAACCGCCACTGAACAGATTATCTTTGCCCATATTCTCTTCCGACATAATCATATTATACAGATTGCGTTTTTGGGCATTGGCACTGATAATAAAGCGATAAGTATCTTCCCCGTAATTGATGTCTTTTAGTGCCTTTTTCAGATTGTCAAATTCATACCTTGCAGTTTCTATGGACTCTTTCATTTTAGACAAAAACTCGTTTTTGAAAATATCCTCACATTTATCCTTTGCTATTCTGATGGACTCTTCATAACGAATAATTTCCATACCATCCAACTTGATAAATCGGGACTTATAGGAATCCTTTCCCTCTTTTCCCACAATAAAATCCCTACCAAAAACGGAATTATAGGTGCTTTGTAACTGCATCAATCCCGGATAATTCTTTTCTCCGTTCAAAAACCGCTGTCCCTTGTTTTCATATGCGACTTTTTGCCGAAGATATCCTTCCCGAATCTGTTCGATACTACGGTTCTTGTTAATACCTTTATATTTTGTAACAGCTTCATTATATACTGCGGTTTTTAGGTTTTCGTACTCTTTTAACTGAGCTTCCTTACTTTCTATTTGGTTACACAGCTCTTTCACCTGGGAAGAAAGTCGGTCTATTTCGTTTTTCAAAGTTGTTGCTTTGCCGATAAGCTTGTCCTTTTCTTTTTGCAGTGCACTTTCTTTTTCTTCCTGTTGACTTATATGCAACTGCAACTGCATAACATCGGGATTCTTTGCAATCGACTCCAATTCCCGACGATATTCTTCGATCCGTTTTTCCAAATCCCCAAGCATACCGGGAGCATCAAAATTTTGCTTTATGACTTCACAATTTACCTTCTCTTCTGTTTGTATCGCCTGCTCACAGAATGCCAAGTTGTTTTGAAGTTCCGGCAAAGAATCCTGCAAGCTTTTCCGTTCCTTAAGACAGTTTTTTAACTGAATTTCCACTGCATCTTTTCCGATGTAGGGCTTGGAATAAATTTTCGGGTCAATTTTTCTTGAAACATAGTTTTTATACACCATGCAGTCTTTTGTAACAGCACAATGATGATTTTCCAATTCCCGCAGAGTATTACAACAGATTACTTTTCCCAAAATAAAATCCACATAACGCTTGGCATAGCGATTTTCCGATTCCACAAAACAGGCTAAAGAATTCTCTTCCCGTTCCGGAACTTCCGGCAACTTTCTGAAATTGATAATCCCCTGATTGTAACTTTTTCTGTTTGAGGAATAAATTTCCAGCGCAAGATGATAATATTCCGGCTCCACAATAAGGTAAAACCGTTGAGTATTTAAATACCCTTCTATGGCATTTGTCCAGGATTTATCGGTTATGGTAAGCAGTTCAGAAAAAACATATACCCGAGAATCGATTCCTCGGTCATTAAATTCTTTTTGAATGCAATTCCGGAGGTTTTCCGTTTCTTCGGGAAATTTGATTGTCTGGGCTTTAAGACTCTCTATATTTTTATCCAATTCAATAATTTGTTTTTCCCGTGCCTTTTTTTCAACCTGAATTTCGTACTTCTTTTCCCGAATTTCTTCGATTACCGTGGCAATGTAGTCTTGAATTTTTGACAGAATTTCTGCCTTTTCCCTGACAGAAACATGTAAGGCAAGTTTTTTAAACTCGTCTCCATGTACCGGTAAATCTTTTATCGCCTGAAACAAGGTCAAACAAGCTTTTACGTACTCCAGATGTTCCGTGAGGCGTTGCAGACTTTTGGTTATTTCCCGTTTTTCTTTTTCTGCCAACTCCAAAGAATCGGTAAGTTTTTCCGTTAACCGGGCGTAATCCGTATTGTTGTAAGCTTGATTCAGCTCCAGCAACTTGTTTTTTACGGTTTTTAACTGATCTTCGATGCTTTCTTTTTCTTTTTCTGTTGACTCCAAAGCCTGATTATTGATAACAATGTGTTTTTCGCATTCTTTTTTTGAAGCTTTTAAAAGTTCCTGCTCAATTATTTCAAGTAAAACTTCGTTGACATCTTTACTATGGTCGTTATCTTCAATTTCTTTAAACCGATTTATAATATTTTCCAAATAATCCCGCTCTTCCTGGGCCTTTTTCAAAGTGCGCTCGAATTCATTCAGTACATCAATACTTTCCCGCAAAGACTGCACATCTATAGCTTTTTCCGAAAGAACGTATTTATTGATAAAATCCTTCACATTATCCACCGGACGGAATGCCAAGGCTTTCAGCAAAACTTCAAAAAATTTTTCTTCAAGACTTCCCAATCGTCGTCGCAAATTATCTTGGTACTCGGAGACCCGATGAATATATCTTATTTTTTCGTCATTTTTCCGAAATTCCTCTGCCATTGCAGGTTTTTGCTTCCCAGTTAAAAAAGAAAAATCTTCCAAACGCCCTTCTTCTATGTACCATTTTTTTGCTACCGGTTCCGTTTCGTTGACAGAGGTCAAGTGAACACCAATAACAAACCAGCGTCTTTCTTTTTCTTCGTAGAACTCCAATGCCACATTCCCGATAACAGTACCTGTCCGCAAAAATGTTTTTTCCGTGGTATTGATTTTACATCGGACATAACTTTTCAAATCTCGGTCGGAATTTTCGTTGGCAGCCTTATTAAATCTCCTGGTATTTCCCGTAAGCACCATTTGAATAGCATCCAAAACTGTAGATTTTCCCGCCGCATTTTCCCCGCTGATCAAAACTGACCCTTGATTTATGGGAAAAGTTTCCATGCCGAAATACATCCAGTTTACAAGACGGACTCTATTCAGTTTCTTCGTCTGCATCTGCATCATCCTCTCCCGATTCATAAGCTGCCAATTTGTCTTTTACGCTGTCATACAAATAATTGATTCCCTCATTGGGAATTGCAACTAAAATTGACGGATAAATTTCTATTCTTGTTTCTCCTTTTGTAATATCGGGAGAAAGATTCCGTATCAGATTGTATCTTTTGAAAAGAGCAAATATATGACGCTCGGAGTTTTTATCCAACTTTTGTTTGCTTTTCACTTTTAAGACGGCATATTTATCACGGATATCTTGTATAGAAACCGTTACGGTATTACCATCTGTAGATAAATCGTTTCGTTTTTCCAAATACAAAAGTTTTAAAATCAAAAACATAATACTTTCAAACTTTGTAAACTGCAATCTGCCGGAACCTCTGCGGTTATACAAAGACACAAGTCCCAAATCTTCGTCTATTTTTACTTCGTAATCCATTAAATCAAAAAATGTCCTGAAAACTTCCCTGTTTTCTCTAATAAAAATATAATCCTGACGGGTATCATCTTTTTTTTTGAGAATAAAACAGTGATTCAAAAGATTGTTTGCCGCTTTAATAAACTTTTCTTTTTGAGAGGAAGAATTTGCCAAAACTTCTAAATTTTCAAACACGGATCCTTTCCTACCTTGTTTTTTTTACGATCTTAAAATCGTTAAATTCACATATATCGGTTTTAACACGGTTAACCGTTCTTTCTACAGAATACACCTTTGATTCGGCAGCAAACAGCCTGATATAAATCAAAGTTTCAAAATCTTTTCTGTTACAAACAGGAATTGCAGAAGCAAGCATTCCCGGCTTATCTGCCAATAACTTTAACACATACTGCTCCGTTTTTTTTCTGTATATTCGGGAAAGTTGCCTGTCTTGCAATATTTTTTTCTTTAATGCTTTGTCTTCTAGAGATAACTGTATCGCCACATTAATGGAAGAAACTTCTTCATATGATTTTGTCTCCGGAACTTTTTTTACTGATTCTTCCGATATAAACTTTTGCATAAAAATATTGCACAGCTTTTCCGTTTCCGAAGGAGCTTCATCTTCCGTGTATTCGCCCAAATACCGGAGAATGGTATTTATCTTTCCTTCCTGATTTGTTCCCGACGCCAGCTCAAATTTTGCCCGAGTGGCCGCATTTTTCATGTAGTAATTATGTTTACGGTCAATATCCTGAATTATTTTGTCAAGATTTTCAAAAGCTGACTTAATATCGTTGATTATCTCTACAATTTTTTCCCGAGCAGTATACGGGTCTTCTTCTTGCTCTATTTCCATATAGCCGGACACAAGATTTTCTGTTACAAGAGAATCGGAAAGCATTTTATCCAAGTTGATCTTAATAGATTGCCGAAACCGACCTACATTTTCGCTGGTTTTCAAGCGATATAAGGATTTTGAAACGATTTCGTCGTTGTAAGCAGCAAACATTTCCAAAATGTGGGTCAATTCTTTGTTCTTGGTCTGAATATCGATATGTTTTTTTATGGAAACACTGAGCTTTTTTAAGCCAGAAACCAATTGTTCCGTACTATTGGCAACATTTTTTAATATAAACTGGTAAGGTTTTGCATACAACTCTTGATTTTGAAGAACAGCGTGTATTTGCGAAATAAGTC
>JAHLFV010000234.1 GCA_018883625.1 Candidatus Treponema excrementipullorum | reverse complement strand
AAATTTGAGTACTATATTCACTTCATTCCCTTGGAGAAAAAATACGTTTCTCTTCCCATTGTGTTGAGAAGTGTTTTTGTCGGTGTAGCTGCCAGTGTCGGTGTTGTCTTGGTTACTATCTCGCCTCTTTCTGTCAGAGATGGTATCGATGTAGCCAACGTAGCTTACGTTATGGCTCGGGTTTTACCTGTAAGTTTGTATGGAACAATTACATCTTTTTGTATTTTCTATGTGCTGATAAAGGCAATTCATTGGCGGTTAAGGGTTGTGTCTAAGAAAATTGGGGAAGTTTCTACCGGTGTCTATTCTGATGAAAAATTATTAGTACCGTCTCGGGATGAGTTTGGATTACTGGTAAACGACATAAATACTTTTGTAGAAAACACTCGCAAAATTGTTTCAGGTGTTCACAATAGTGTTGATGAGTCTAAGGCGTCAATGGATGTGTTGGATGAAAAAATAACAAACTCCAGTGTAGCAATAAAAAAAGCTTTGCAGGAAATTTCTCTTATTGAAGGGGAAATAATAAATCAGTCTGCCGGTGTGGAAGAAACCCAGTCCACTATCTTGCAGATTTCAAATCTTATTAAAACTCAAAAGGGCGGTGTGGAGTCTCTTGTAGCAAGCATAACTCAAGCTTCAGCCTCTATAGAGGAAATGGTAGCAAACATCCGTTCTGTGACAGAGATCCTAAAAAAGAACAGCGTCAGTGTTAATGACTTGGGAACAGCTGCCTCTGAAGGTCAGAAGATTGTTGAGAATGCTGTTGTCGGTTCAAAGCGGATTTACGAAGAATCAGAAGGTTTGCTGGAAGCTAGTGCCATTATTAAACACATTGCTGAACAGACAAATATGCTGGCTATGAATGCTGCCATTGAGGCTGCCCATGCCGGAGAGGCCGGTAAAGGCTTTGCCGTTGTTGCCGACGAAATCAGAAAGTTGGCAGAGGATTCTAGTGCTCAGAGTTTAACTATCACTTCTCGATTAAAGGAGTTGGGTACTTCAATCACTGCAGTCACGGAAAACACGCAACAGGTTGAAAAACATTTTGACACAATTTTTGAGCTTTCACAGTCTGTACAGAATCAGGAACAGGTTATTATGCACGCTATGGAAGAACAATCTGCCGGAAGCGGACAGGTTTTAGATGCTGTGGAGGCTATAAACGATACTATCAACACGGTAAATGATTCCTCTTCTTCTATTTCTCAGGGAAGTAAAGAAATCGGTGTCGAAATGCAAAAATTGGTTGAAACCACAACGTTAATTTCGGACAAAATGAACGAAATCAATTCTATTGCCGGAAATGTTACCGAAAGCTTACAACTGGTTGATGAGTCAAATAATCATACCAGAATGTTGTGGGATAATTTAGTTCGGGAAATTTCTTCCTTCAAAGTATAAATCAGACGAATATAAGGGTTGGCGTTCTGCTGACCCTTATTTTTTTATGCAAAGGTTATTTTGTTCTGCGTACCACCGATGGTGATGGATTGTTGTATTATTGCGAAAAGATAAAATATAAGGTATTCTTTTAATCATGGCTTATGAAGTAACAGCGACCCGTCGCCGACCTCAGGATTTTGATAGTCTTGTAGGACAGGAGTTTGTGGCAGCTACATTAAAAAATGCAATTGAAAGAGGCAACATAGCTCATGCTTATCTTTTTTCGGGTCCTCGGGGATGCGGAAAAACTTCTTCTGCCCGAATCCTGGCCAAAGCGTTAAATTGTTTGGAGGGACCGACGGCGAATCCTTGTGGTAAGTGCACAAATTGTCAAGAAATAACAAGAGGTGCTTCCCTAGATGTAATCGAAATAGACGGGGCCTCCAACACCAGTGTTAATGATATCCGTCAAATAAAAGATGAAGTCCTTTTTCCTCCAAACTCCTGTCGATATAAGATTTATATTATCGATGAAGTTCACATGTTGTCTACCAGTGCATTTAATGCTCTGCTGAAAACCATAGAAGAGCCGCCTCCGTATGTCATTTTTATTTTTGCCACTACGGAGTTGCATAAAGTTCCTGCTACTATTAAGAGTCGCTGTCAACAATTTAATTTTCGATTAGTTTCTGTCGAACAGTTGAAGGAGTTGTTGGCAGAAGCTGCTAAGGAAATCAACATAACGGCTGACGAAGAGGCCCTGTATTGGATCGCAAAAGAGGCAACAGGTAGTGTTCGGGATGCGTATACGCTTTTTGATCAGGTTGTTTCTTTTTCTGGAGACCATATCACTTATGACAAGATCCGTGATACTTTGGGTTTAGTCGGACTTGACTTACTGAATACCCTGACCGAAGCCTGTGCAGAGGGAAAAAGCGATGAGGCATTGGAAGAATTGGATACAATCTTTCAAAACGGAGCTTCCATCGAACAATTTATCGTAAATTATGCTGATTATTTTAGAAGTTTGCTTTTAATAAAATCTGGAGTTATAAAAGAAGCACTTTTGGGACAATCAATGGAAAGATTTTCTTCAAAAGTACTGGAGCAATGGTCTGCTCCTCAGTTGGAAAGAGGCTTGTCTCTACTGTTGGGGCTTTACAGAGATATTCGCTATTCTCTGAGCCCTCGGTATGAAGTCGATTTAGCCATATCACGATTGTGCGGGTTATCTCATTTTGTTTCCATGCAAGATGTTCATCGGGTTTTGGAAAGAACCGGAGCATTGCTGGGAGGATCAAACCCTTTCGTTGAAGGCGGCGCTGTACCGCCTGAACACCGGCAACTATCTAAAGAAAATTTTACTACAAAATTTATTCCTCCTGTTTTCGAAGAAAAAAAAACTGCATCGGTGATGCCAGGGGGCGTGTGTGATAGCAGAGAGATGGAAAGGAATCAATATCTATCCGGTACACAACGTAATTTTAGTGCACAGAATGGTGTACCAAACGGTGTTTTTCCAAACAAAAATATAGCTGAAGAGAAGACCGTAGCCTCCTGGGGGAATACTGAGTTATCGGGACAAAGTGTGAACAATAAACCGGCAGAAAAATCTGCGACTTTTTTTGGCGGAAGCTTTCAAAAATTGGGAGGGGAAAGTCCCGTGGAAACAAGGGGAATACAAACTGCCAAAAGATTCTCCTTAGACTCCGTGGATATGGCGCAATTCAAACAGGCTGTCTTGGAAGAGTTGTCTCTTAAACATACCTCTACTGCCTCTGCCTTGGTAGAGTCCCTTCCTTGGGAAATTTCAGAAAATCATATCCGAGTTACGGTTCCAAATCTTTTTTCTTTGAATCAGTTACAGAAGGAAAGGGCTGTAGTAACGCAAACCATGGCTGCTTTGGTGGGACAGGATGTGGTTTTTGAACCTCAACTTAAGCAGGACGTATCTGAGAGTAAACAAAAAAAACAAGTACCGCAACAAATAGATATATTGTGTAAAGTTTTTAAAGGATCGGTTATAGGAGTATCAAAACGATGAATCCATTTGATTTATTAAAAAATGCCAATGCGATTAAAGAGCAGTTAAGTAAAACTCAAGAAGAATTGAAACAAACATTCGTGACCGGAGCTTCCGGCGGCGGAATTGTAAAAGTGACCATGAACGGACAGTTTGAAATCGTTAAAGTAGAACTTGATCCCATCGCTGTAGATCCCAGAGACATTCCTATGTTACAGGATTTAATTGTAGCAGCCAGTCGTGATGCTTTATCCAGAATGCAAGAAATGATGAAGGAAAAGTTAGGTCCTATGATGTCCGGATTGAATATTCCCGGTTTGGGATTATAGCATGAATGCTTTGGAAGAATTGGCAGAGTCCTTTTCTCGCCTGCCGGGAATAGGGAAAAAAAGCGCAACCCGTATAGCTATCAGTTTATTAAAAGCGGACAACGTTTTTTTACATACTTTTGCTCAACAACTTGCTACTTTGCAGGATAAAATAAAACCCTGTTCTATTTGTGGGGCTTATACAGAAGCAGATCCCTGCGGGATTTGTACTAATTCCACGAGAGATCAAAGTGTTATTTGTGTTGTGGAACAGCCTCAGGATGTGCAGACCATAGAAGCCTCTCGGGAATACCACGGTTTATTCCATGTTTTAGGCGGTGTTATATCACCTCTTGACGGAGTTGGGCCGGATGATTTATCCATCAGAAAGTTACTGGAAAGAGTGCATAAAGGCACTGTGTCAGAAGTAATTATCGCCACTAATCCTACGATAGAAGGGGATACAACTGCTTTGTATTTACAGCGTATTTTGGCTGCTACCGGTGTAAAAGTTACTCGGTTGGCTTCAGGATTACCGGTAGGCGGTGATTTGGAGTATGCCGATAAACTGACCCTGGCCCGAAGCTTTAGGGGTAGAACTCCCCTCTGAAAATCATGTTTTAAGTTAGAAAACGGTATGTCTCGAATCACTAGGTTGTGAAATTTTTATGACCTACATGCTAGTATGTGGTGCATCGGTAAGGATGTACTATGGAGACGAACACTTGAATCAAGTTTTCTTGTAACATTCGGTGCAGCCGGTAACCCTAACGTGACGTCGTCCGCTGGATTGCATGGCGATTTTTGCTATGAGGTAGCCTTCTGTAGGAATGGTTTTTCCGCAAACGGGACACTTGCGTTTTCTGGGACTTTTATTTTGGGGTTTATAACAGTTGGGACAACCGTACACGTGAC